>CAIQNV010000149.1 GCA_903873295.1 uncultured Elusimicrobia bacterium | reverse complement strand
GATACAGATATCGTAGGATATCTGATATCCAAAAAGGCTTTGCGCTTAGAGCGCCACTAAGCCTCTCGGAAGGAAGCCACCCTTTTCATATTACCATCAGACGGCCAACGGTTCCTGCGCGGCGGAATGGGCAACCCCATGACCGGCCCGCCGGGTTTTATTGCCGGTCCCTAAAATCGTATAATATAGACAGGGTTATCGCCGCATAAATTCAGGAGCGCAATATGGCTAAAATAAAGAAAAACGATTATCTCAAAGACCCGGTGAAGCACATAGATATTTCCAAATATAACGTAGTGCCGCTGGTGGACGCTATGGGCGAGATGGCTTTTTCCGCCCGCGACCTCGCGCGCGCCGCCAGGATCTATAACCTGATGCTTTCCGACAAAAGATGCTCCGTCATCCTCACTCTGGCGGGCTCGCTGTTCTCCGCCGGCCTTAAGAAGGTGGTGGCGGACATGATACGCTGCAATATGGTGGACGCCGTCGTCTCCACCGGCGCCAATATAGTGGACCAGGACTTCTTCGAGGGCCTCGGCTTCAAGCATTACAAAGGCGCTTCCTGCGGCGTGGACGACAATGAGCTGCGGGCTCTGCATATAGACCGCATCTATGATACTTTCATAAACGAGGACGAACTGCGCGTCTGCGACAGGACCACCGGGCAAATAGCCGACTCCCTTGAGCACCGCCCGTATTCTTCCCGCGAATTCATCGAGGAGATGGGTAAGTACCTTTCAAAGTACGGCAAGAACAAGGATTCCGTGGTGCTGGCCGCCTATGAGAAGCGCGTGCCGATCTTTGTGCCCGCTTTCTCGGACTGCTCCGCCGGTTTCGGCCTGGTGGAGCATCAGTGGAAGAACCAGGGAAAACATATGTCCATAGATTCCGTCAAGGATTTCCTGGAGCTGACCAAAGTAAAGATAGAGGCTAAGGACACCGGCCTCTTCATGATAGGCGGCGGCGCGCCCAAGAATTTCACGCAGGACACCGTGGTGGCGGCCGACATCCTGGGCGAGGAAGCCCCCATGCACAAATACGCGGTGCAGGTGACCGTGGCGGACGTGCGCGACGGGGCGCTGTCTTCCTCGACGCTGAAGGAAGCCAGCTCCTGGGGCAAGGTCGAGACCACCTTCGAGCAGATGGTCTTCTCCGAAGCCACCCTGGCCATGCCGCTCATAGCCGGCTACGCTTACCACAAAGGCGCCTGGAAGAGCCGCAAGCCCCGCAACTACTCGGATTTTCTTAATAAAGGGAGCAGGTAAGGAAAGTTGTTTAAAAAACAAGGAGAACAAGAATGAAAAAAATAATTATCGCGGTAACCATGCTGGCCGGCCTGGGGCTTAATGCCTCGGCGCTTTATTTCGACGGCGGTCTGACCGGCACTACCGGCCCGGACTACAGCGGCTACAAGCTGAACCTCCGCGTCGGCGAGGGCGACTTCGCCTTTGAGCCGTCGCTGACCACCTATAAATACGACACCGCGCTGCTGGCAAACAAGACCTACCGCGCCTACGGCCTGCGCGGCGCGTGGGAGAAAGAGAAATACACCGTCGGCGCCGAAGCCGGAACCACCCCTGAAGTGAACGGCTACAAGAACGTGTACGCCGGCGGCGACATCACTTTCTCGCTGACCCCGACTTCCGGCGGCAAGACCCGCCTGGCCGGCCCCGGCGCGCGCTCCGTCTCCGGCGGCGGTCAGGGGATAACCCGCATCGACGTTGGCGCCTCCCTGAAGCAGACCCAGCACACGCAGGCTGCGACTACTATCGCTACCGCCGGAAAGACCTCTCAGACTGAGGCCAGCCTCTTCGCGGGCGCCAAGGTGCTGATGCTCAACCTTTCCGCTTCCTTCACCGGCTACAGCTACGGTTCCGAGGACGCCGAGCCGCAGGGTTTCGTTCCCGGCCTGAACTTCGCTCTACAGGCCAAGCCCAGGTCTAGTGTCACCGCCCGCGTGGACCTGCCGTCCACCCTGCCGATGGTGACGCCTTTTGCCGGCTACACCACCACCAAGTACAAGGGCGGCAGCTCCGCGTTGAAGACCGACTCAAGCTCCGCCATACTGCTGGGCGGCTACGTGGACCTGAGCATGGTGGTGGCTAATGTGACCTATCAGATCTTCAAATACGCCGATAATACTGACAATTTCGTCTCCATCGGCGCCGGCTTAAAGTTTTAACCCGGTTTGGCAGCGGGGCAGCCAGGCAGTGGGGCGGCTTTCTCAAGAAAGCTCCCTGCCGCTTGGCTGTCCAGCCTCCCGGTAGCCCGACCGTTCTGCGGTAATTCCTAAACTTATGGCTTACGAAAATCTTGCGACTAAATACCGCCCCGGCGACCTTACCGAGGTCATGGGGCAGGAAACCATCAAGCAGACCCTGCAGAACGCCGTGAAGCTGGGCCGCATAGCCCATTCCTACGTATTCTACGGCCCGCGCGGCTGCGGCAAAACCACCATAGCCAGGATCCTGGCGCGGACCCTCAACTGCCACCACCCTAAGGACGGCGCGCCCTGCGGCAAATGCGTCTCCTGCGTGGAGATAGCGGAGTCCAAATCGCTCGACGTGATAGAGATAGACGCGGCCTCCAATACCAAGGTGGAGAATGTCCGCGATATTATTATCGAGAATGTCGAGTTCGCGCCGTCTCGGGACAAGTACAAGGTCTATATCCTGGACGAAGTGCATATGCTTTCGGACAAGGCTTTCAATGCCCTGCTTAAGACCGTGGAGGAGCCCCCCAAGCACGTGGTGTTCGTCATGGCCACCACGGAGCACAATAAAGTGCCGCTTACCATTCTTTCCCGCTCCCAGTGTTTCCGCTTCCGCCCCATCTCCGAGGCGGACATAATTTCCAGGCTTAAAGAGATCACCGGCGCCGAAAAAATAAAAACCGAGCCTGAAGCCCTCAAGGTCATCGCCCGCTCCGCCGGCGGCGCGATGCGCGACGCGATAACGATGCTTGACCGCGCGGCCTCGTTCGGCCGCGGGGAAGTTAAAACGGCGGTCCTTAACGAGCTGCTCGGCCATCCCGGCTTCGAAGTGATAAACTCCCTCGCGCTGGCGCTGGTGAACCGCGACGCGGCGGCGCTGCATGCCGCTTTCGACAAGCTCAACTCCGAGGGAGACGATCCGCTGACCGCGCTGCGGGAGCTGCGCAATAATTTCGCCGAGGCTTTCCTGGCCGCGCAGGGTTTTTCCAAGGACGCCGAGCCGGTCAGGGGCCTGCCGCCCGGAACGCCGCCGGCCCTGCTGGCGCGGCTGTCCCGCAAGCTCAACGTTATCATCGAAGAAGTGAAGTTTTCCGACTCCCTGCCGCTGGCCGCCGAAGTGGCTCTGTTCACGCTTATCGAAGTGCCGCAGGACCTGGAAGGGCTGCTGAAAAAGCTTGAGGGTCTTGAGGCCCGCCTCGCCTCAGGCGCCGCGCCCCTGCCGCCGCCGCCCGGCGGCCAAAAAAAAAATGAAGAGCTAGCCTCCCCGCAGGCCGGCGCCGCCGCGCGCTCCGCTGCTGCGCCCCGTCCGCAGGCAGCCGCTTCAGCCGCGCCTGTTCCCGCCGCCGCGCCTCCGCGCTCCGCCGCCGGGCCGGCCCCGGCCGACGCCTGGAAGAAGATGCTCGGCCAGGTCTCCTCTAAAAAGCCGGCCCTGTATAACATCATGCTTTCCGTGAAAATAGTTTTTTCCGAAGAGAACAAGTGGCGGCTGCTGAGCGCCGGCGAGTTCGAGACCACTATGATCGAGAAGGCCAGGCCCGAGCTGGAAGAGCTGCTCGAGCGGTACGCCGGCAGGAAAATAACGCTGGTGCCGGAATACGCGCCCGCCGCAGTGCGCGGCGCGGAAGAGCCGTCCTCACCGGACACTTCCGAAGTCGGTGCGGCGGAGTCCGGCGAGGAAGAGACCCTGCTCGAAGACTCGCTTGAGGCGGAGGGCGCGCAGGAACCTTCCGCCGCTCCCAAGGCGGAAGGCCCCAGGCAGGTTTCAGCGGAGGCCGAGCCGGAGCTGAAGCACCTGACCAAGGTTTTCCACGGCCGCATAACCAAAATAACCAAGGTAAAATAATTTAACGATGAAAGCTTTGGAAAAAATTATCGGGGTTTTCCGCAAGTTCCCCGGCGTAGGGCCCAAGCAGGCGGAGCGCTTCGCCCTTTACGTGGTGCGGGCCTCCAACCCGGAGATAGAAAAGCTGGTGGAGGCCCTGCGCGAAGTTAAAGCCTCCGTGAAGCACTGCACGGAATGCTATAACTACGCCGAGGGCGGCCTTTGTCCCGTCTGCTCCGACTCCGGCCGCGACCGCTCCATAATCTGCGCGGTGGAGCGCCCCCAGGACCTCGCCGCCATAGAAAAGGCTAAAAGTTTTTCCGGCGTTTACCATGTGCTGCATGGCGCGGTCTCCCCGGCCGCCGGTATACAGCCGGACCAGATAAAACTGAAAGAGCTGCTGAGCCGCGTCCGCGCGGCCGACGGCGCCGTCAAAGAGATCATAATAGCCACCAATCCCGACGCCGACGGCGAGGCCACCGCGATGTACCTGATACGCCTGCTGAAGCCCTATGTGGACAAGATCACCCGCATAGCCTACGGCGTGCCGCTGGGCGGGGACATAGACTACATGGATGAGGTTACGCTGGGCTACGCGCTTAAGGGGCGAGTGCAGTTATAGGTAAGGGTTTAGCCTGGTTACGGGCCAGTCATGGGGTTGCCCATTCCGCCGCGCAGGAACCCTTTCGTGGTTCCCCCCGAAGCGGGGCCAGCCACGCATAAACCGCATAGCGGTTTTGCGCGGTCCCGGCTCGGCGGTTTTGCTTACGCAGAAAACCGCCTCCGCCCTTGCGGCCCGGACGCGAAGCATAATTATGCTTCGCTCTAAAG
>CAIQNV010000148.1 GCA_903873295.1 uncultured Elusimicrobia bacterium | reverse complement strand
GCGTAAGCAAAACCGCCGAGCCGGGACCGCGCAAAACCGCTATGCGGTTTATGCGTGGCTGGCCCCGCTTCGGGGGGAACCGCGCTGGGCTATGCCCGTGCCGTATCAAGAGCTATGTTCATCAGACGGCCAACGGTTCCTGCGCGGCGGAATGGGCAACCCCATGCCCGGCCCGTAGCCATGCTAAACCCGGAAGCGCCCCCGAATTTAACTTGTCTGTAGGAGTTGCCAATTCAAGCGCATATGTTTATAATACTTACTATAGGCGGTTAATACAGCTTCAGGAGAATATCATGGAAAAACCGATAGTCAAAACCAAGTGTCCCAACTTTTCTTCCGGCCCCTGCGCCAAGCGCCCCGGCTGGACCGTAGACGCGCTGAAGAACGCCCTTTTGGGGCGTTCCCACCGTTCCAAAGAAGGCAAAGCCCGCCTGCAGGAAGTGTCCGACCGCATGAGGAAAGTGCTTAACCTGCCCGCCGATTACCGCATAGGCGTGGTGGCGGGCTCCGACACCGGCGCCGTGGAAATAGCCATGTGGACGCTGCTCGGCCCCCGGCCCGTGGACATCTTCGGCTGGGAATCCTTCGGCAAGGGCTGGATGACCGACGCCGTGAAGTATCTCAAGCTCCCCAGGGTCAACGAGTACAAGGCCGATTACGGCAAGCTCCCCGACCTTAAGAAGGCCGACTTCGCCAACGACGTGATCTTCACCTTCAACGGCACCACCTCGGGCGTGAAAGTGCCGGACCTGAACTGGATCCCGGCCAACCGCGCGGGCCTCACCATCTGCGACGCCACCTCGGGCGTCTTCGCCATGGAGATGGATTTCGCCAAGCTCGACGTGGTCACCTTCTCCTGGCAGAAAGTGCTGGGCGGAGAGGCCGCGCACGGCGTCATCATCCTGTCGCCCCGCGCCGTCGCGCGCATGGAGGAGAACGAGCCGAAGGTGAGCTGGCCCGTCCCTAAAATATTCCGCCTGGCCGCCGAGGGCAAGCTGAAGCCCGGCGAGCTGGAGTACAACACCGTCAACACCCCTTCCATGCTCTGCGTGGAGGACGCGATCGACGCGCTGAAGTGGGCGGAAAGCATCGGCGGCGCCCCCGCGCTGGTGAAGCGCTCCAACGCCAATCTGGCCGCCTTCGAGCTCTGGGTGGAGAAGTCCGGCTGGATAGCCTTCCTGGCCGAGTCGAAAGAGATCCGCTCCAACACTTCCGTCTGCTTCAAAATAAAAGCCGACTGGTTCCTTAAGCTGTCCGAAGAGGATAAGACGAAGGCCGCGAAGAAAATTACCTCCCTGCTGGATAAAGAAGGCGTGGCCTACGATATCAACTCCTACGGCAAAGCCCCCGCCGGCATCCGCGTCTGGTGCGGCGCCACCGTCGAGACTTCCGATATAGAAGCTCTGACGCCCTGGCTGGATTGGGCCTATGAAGCCGTGGCTAAAGAATACTCCAAGGAGGCCGTGAAATGAAGAAAGTCCTGATAGCCGATAAAGCGGATCCCTTGTGCGAGAAAGTCCTTAAGGACAGAGGCCTTGAGCCCGTGGTCAGGACCGGCATGAAGCCGGAAGAGCTGAAAGCCTGCGTGGCCCAGTTCGACGCCATCATAGTGCGCTCCGCCACCACCCTCACCCGCGAGATAATAGAGGCCGCCGCGAACCTGAAAGCCGTGGCCCGCGCCGGTTCCGGCGTGGATAATATAGACGTCCTGGCCTGCATAGAGAAGAAAGTGCTGGTGATGAATACGCCCTTCGGAAATACCGTCTCCACCGGCGAGCACGCCGTGGCCATGCTGATGGCGCTCGCGCGCCACATCCCGCAGGCCAGCGCTTCCACCCATGCGGGCAAATGGGAGAAGAAGAAATTTGAAGGCGTCGAGATAACCGGCAAAACACTGGGCGTGATAGGCTGCGGGAATATCGGCGCCGTTGTGGCCGACCGCGCCATGGGCCTGAAGATGAACGTCATAGTTTTCGATCCGGTGATGACCGCCGAGCGCGCCCGGGAGCTGGGCGTGAAGATGGTCAGTCTGGACGAGCTGTACGCCAAGGCCGATTTTATAACCTACCATGTCACTATTAATCCGGCCACCAAGGGCATGCTTAACAAGGACGCCATCGCCAAGATGAAGAAAGGCGTGCGCCTCATCAACTGCGCCCGCGGCGGCGTTATGGTGGAAGAGGATATTAAAGCCGGCATAGAGAGCGGCCAGATAGCGGGTTTCGCCTGCGACGTCTACGCCAAGGAGCCCGCCACCGAGCACATCTTCTTCGGCATGGAGAAGGTGATCTGCACCCCTCACATCGCGGCGTCCACGAAAGACGCGCAGGTGACCGTGGCCAGGCAGGCCGCCGAGCAGATAGCCGACTACCTGCTCCTCGGCAAGCGCACCCACGCGGTCAACGGCGACAAGATATAAACAGCGGCACGCGGCCCGGGTTTCCAAGAGGAAGCCCGGGCTGTTTTACGGAAGTGCGGTTTTGTTCACTCATGCCGGGCTGTGAAGTCGGAGGGCTGGCAAGGGTATGGGCCCGGCGGGCACCGGGTCGGCCACACCGTGGCCGCCCTCCTCACTCAGTCGCCGCGCTTACGCAAGCGGCTCCTTCCGTGAGG
>CAIQNV010000147.1 GCA_903873295.1 uncultured Elusimicrobia bacterium | reverse complement strand
TCGGGCATCTCTCCTCCTGGTTAAGTTGTCTAAGCAACAAACTTATACCAGAAAGGCGGGATGCCCCTCTTTTCTTTACTTCATCACGAGGTCAATAGTGACATAGTCATGGGTATGCACTGTAATTCCAGAAGAACCACTAAATTACTAATCTTTAACGAATCATTCGAAACTGCAGGGGAGGCCTTGCGGTTTTGTTTTGGTGGAGCCTGAGCAGCCTGTCGCTATAGTTCCATTTGCTAGAATAAGAATGTCGGGATATGGAGAGTAATTAGTAATTTAGTAATCAGCGTCCCCATATATGATCGAACTGTTCGGCAAAATTGTTCTGGGACTGGGCTTGATGTTAACGGGCGTTCAAATGCTCTCGTCCGGCCTCAAGCAAATAGGCAGCCGTCAGTTCCGGATATTCGCCACACAATTCGTCTCCTCACGCTGGCAGGCCGTGTTGTTCGGCATGGGGTCAGGTGTGGTAATGCAGAGCACGTCCGCGGCGCTGGTGATCCTAGCAAGCCTGATCAGCGCCGGGGCGCTAAATGTCCCGCAGGCAATAGCTATTTTGAGCGGGTTCAGTGTCGGGAACTGCGTTTTGCTGTTTATCGTCTCCCTGAATATTTCCGCGGGGGTGATGTTCCTTGTAGGGCTGTGCGGAATAGCGATGTATCTGGCAAAGAACGAGAAATACCGCACATATTTGCTCATCGGGCTGGGACTGGGGTTGATCTTTTTCGGAATTGAGATGATGACCGCCGGTGTCAAACCGTTGCGGCAGGAAGCCTGGTTTGCCGGGGCAATGGCGTTTAGCCGTGATTATTCGCTCCTGTCGATAATGGCCGGCATGGCGCTGGGATTCATTGCGCAGTCCTCTACCGCCGTAGCGCTTGTGGCGATCGGGTTGGTGCGGGAAGATATCCTGACGGGTTCGCAGGCGTTCCTGTTCATATACGGTGCGGCGATCGGTTCAACCATGTTCAAGGTATTGCTAGGGGCCGCGTTCCGCGGAACGTCGCGGCAACTTGTACGGTTCGTGAACGTCTTCAATATATTCGGAGCCTCGGTTTTTATTCTGCTCTATTACATAGAGGTCTATTTGCATGTTCCGCTGGTAATGGCTCTGCTGAATTCGCTCAAGCTGGACCTGGTACATCAGACCGCCCTGGTGTTCCTTTTGTTCAACCTGATTTCGGCTACTTTTTTTATTGCCATTAACGAGCCGCTGACCCGCTGGCTGGCAGGGTCTTTTCCGCCATCTGAGGAGGAGGGCCTGTCCCAGCCGAAATATCTGTCGGAATTCCAAACGCAGGACCCCGACACCGGCCTGGAATTGATCCACTTGGAGCAGACGCGCGAGCTGGAGCAGATCGCGGCGTTCATCTCTACGGCAAGAGAAAACTATGCCGGCGCAGATCTCGCCTCACGTCATGAGGCCTTGAAATCCCTTGCGCGCGATGTGGCGGCCTCTACGGAGATGGTGGCGGCTATGTCGATGGACTCCCAAACGGCCAAAGATCATGCCTATTTTCAGACACGGCAGGCTTTACTGGATCAACTTGCCGACAGCACCGCTTCCGGAGTGAAGATCATACTGCAAACAAAGGCATATCCGTCAATGCAGAAGCTTTCGGATGCCTGTATGGAGTCGCTGGACTTCCTTCTGACCTTTGCCGCCGAGATAGATAAGGCAAATGCTCCGGAACAGGTCCGGGTGTTCCTCGACCTGAGTTCCAGCAACGGCCCATCAATGGAGCAACTCCGCAAGGTATATATGGACAGCGACAAGCTCGGGTCGGCAAATGAAAAAGGGAGCCTGCTGGACCTGACAATAATGATGGAAAAAACTATTTGGCTCCTCAATCGTTTTTATAGTTTAAAAAGTGCTAAAGAACAGTGATAACCAACTGATCTTCCTTCATAACCAAATGATGTCAGAGACAAAAGCTAATAAAAAACAGGGTTAACTAATATTTCGTGTCGGTTTTTTTGGGCCATTCATCACTGGGCTATATGCCCCCTGATGAATTTGAGCGGCAATTGAGGGTGCATGAAAAACCTGTCAAGCTATCCTAAACTTACAGAGATTCTGTTCAGACAGAAGGGCGCAGTCCACCCCCATAATCTTTAACGAATCATTTGAAACCGCCGGGGAGACCTGGCGTTTTGTTTTGGCGGAACCTGAGCAGTCTGTCGCTATAGTTCCATTTTCTGGAATAAGCATGCCGGGACATGGGGAGTAATTAGTAATTTAGTAATCAGCGTCCCCGTGCCGCTTTATTATTGTGCGGGCATTTGTATAATGTATACGTGAATTGGTATTAAACAAAGGAAATCATATGAAAAAAACAGTGATAGCTGTCGCATTAACTTTTTTTGCGGCTTCGGCCATGGCGCAGGAAGCCGCGGCCCCTAAGAAGTGGAAGGACACCGCCGAACTCTCCTACGTGCAGACCTCGGGGAACTCAAAAACCTCCACCCTCTCAGCCAAGAACCTTTATAACTATGACTGGGAGAAGACCGCACTTGAAGTTGTGGCCGGCGGACTGGGCACCAGCAGCAGGAACACCGTGACGGCGGAACAGTACAACGCCTCGGAAAAGGTCAGCTTCAAACTTGCCGGGAAAAATTACGCCTTCCAGAAAACGGCCTGGGATAAAAACCGCTTTGCCGGCATAAAGGACCGCTACGACCTGGCGCTGGGTTTGGGCCGCAACCTGCTGGACACAGCGGACAACAAACTCTCGCTGGAAGCCGGCGCCGGTTATATTTTTGAAGACCGGCTGCTCTCTGATAATCAAACTTTCGGCACCTACCGCGGCTACGCCAAATACATAAAGTCACTTTCCGCCACGGCCAACGCCAGCCAGGACCTGGAGTACATTGGCAACCTGAAGCATTCCAAAGGCTACCGCATGAATGCGGAAACCGCCATAGTAACCTCCATCTCCACGCACTTCTCCCTTAAGGCCGCCTACCTGTGGAAATTCATAAACAGCCCGGCCCCCGGCTTCAAAAAGACCGACAGCATCACCTCCATGGCGATCATAGTGAACTACTGACCGAAGGAATAAAGGAGGATAATAATGCTTAAGAACTTCAAGGAATTCATCATGCGCGGCAACGTAGTGGATATGGCCGTGGGCGTGATCATAGGCGCCGCGTTCGGCAAGATCGTCACCTCGCTGGTGAGCGATGTGCTGATGCCGCCCATAGGCAGGCTGACCGGGGGCGTGGACTTCTCCAGCCTCTACATAAACCTGTCGGGCACCGCTTACGCCAGCCTGGCTGAAGCACAGAAGGCCGGCGCCGCCACCATCAACTACGGCATGTTCCTCAACACTATCATCAATTTTTTGATCGTGGCCGGGGCCATCTTCCTGCTGATCAGCCAGATCAAGAAGCAGGAAGCCAAGTTCGCGAAACCCGCCGCTGCGGCCGCGCCCTCCACCAAGGAATGCCCGCTCTGCCTTTCCGTTATACCGCTCAAGGCCATGAAATGCGCGCACTGCGCCTCGGACCTAAAATAAAGGGAAGCCCAGGGGACGCTGATTACTAAATGACTAATTTTAACGAATCATTCGAAGCTGCCGAGGACTGGAGATTGGGGACGCTGCACGATAACTCGATGACCCCCCAAATAATCAAGTTATCGTGCAGCGTCCCCTTCCCTTCCCCTTTCCTTTTATGACTTTCGTCATAGGTCCTTTATCCTTATTTTATTGGGTCTTTAGCCTCTAACCCGGCCCGCGGTTTTTTAATATCCTATCCCTGTACAGATTATAAGGAGGATACGTGAAAATAATTTCTGCCTTAGTGTTGACCCTTAGCCTGTCCGCCCCGGCCCTGGCGGCGGACTTCGCCGACCTGCAGAGCCTGAAGGCTCCGGGCATTTCCAAGATCAATCCCTTCCCCGCCCCGTCTAACCCGGACAGTTGTTACCTTGTCGGCATGAAGGGCGACCTGTGCAGCTTTAAATGCCGCAGCGGCGAAACCTTCCAGGCCAAGCCGGTAAACCCGCAGGCCTCCAGCGTCTATGAGAAGTGCGGCGGCGGCGACTACAGGGGCGCTCAGCCCCCGGACGCCGGCTCCCTCTGGAACCAGATCAACAACCAGCACAATCCCTTCCCCCAGCCCCAGACCACGTTGGACTACTGCGTGTTCACCGAGTTCAAGAACAATAAGTGCCTCTTCAAGTGTGAGAGCGGCGTCATCCTGACCGAGCCGGCCCAGAAGCCGGACTTCTCAACCGGCGAGCCTGCCGGCGCCTGCGCCACCCTTATCATCCGCACGGTAAAGCCGGGGTTCGCCAATAAGGCCGCCGCCTCCGTGCAGACCTATGAAAGCTATGGCAAGTACCCCACCGCCCAAAAAGCTTCTGAGGTCATGACCTGGGCCGCCAACGGCTTCAAGTTCGCCAAGACCGAGGTGGTCAGCCAGACCATTGTGGTCAACGGCCTCTCCGACTACCGCTTCCGGATAACTTATAACGCCGCCTCCCCGCTGAGCATAGAATCCAGCCCGCTCTTCAAGGTGGAGCTGGACGCCTTCGAGCGCATGTTCGAAATGGCCGACCGCATGGAAGCCGACGGCGCGACCGTGGCCACTCACGAGGTGGCCTCCTCCGAGGGCGGCTACTACTACGTAATCGGTTACTTCGCCGGCGCCCGCGTGAGCGACCGCTCGGCCGCCAATAAGGTCCGCGCCTGCGTTTTCAACAGCTACGCCAACAATGTCTGCAACTACAAGTGCAACGACGGCAAGCCCTACACCCAGCCGCTGCAGACCCCCGGCCCCTGGAACAACGACCCCGTACAGCTCTGCCCGCAGCTGGTCTTCCCGTTCTGAAGGACAGCGCCGCAAAACAAAACAGCCGGCCAAAAGCCGGCTGTTTTATTTCAGCCTCTCCGCCCGGGCCGACCATATGCCTCCCGAACAGGTCAATCTTTATCGAACCCAAGCTCCTTTATCCGCTTTTCTGCCATCGGGAACTTTTTGATCATATCCGCGGCCGTGAGATGCGAATAATCTTTCAGATCGAAGCCGGGAACCACTGTTACCGTGAGGAGGCTCCAGGAACCCGCTTTAGGATTCCTGATGGCCTCGGCCATCCAGACGCCGGCCGGCACGAGCTTGACGGGCGTTTCTCCTTTCTGAAGATCATTGCCAAGCGTCACTTCCTCCACCCTGCCGTCCGGGTAAACCAGGGCCATAAGCTGCGGATTGCCGGCGAGGTAGGTGAAGAGCTCGTCGGAAGTGATCTTATGGAAGGGAACTTTATAATCCTTGATTATAAGATGGTATATTACCGAGCAGCATTTTCGGGCGTTATCCGGCTGCGCGTCCCGCTCCGACCTGAATATTTCCCTGAAGTAGCCGCCGCAATCGCCCTCGGCCATCGGCGCCAGGCCCAGTTTCTTGATTACCTCCTCCGCGGAAGTGCGGCCGCCGGTCTTCGAGTTTAAAACCTGAAACGCCGATAAGACGAGAACTAACACAACCCCAGCCGTTAAAAAGTTCCTTTTCATAAAGGTCTCCTCTATCCTTGCAGAATACCGCCAAAACTTATCCTTAATGATATTTTTTATAACAAATTTGCCTTTTCATCGATATTTCTGTCTATCGCCAGCAATTTTGAAGGCAAAGTTTCGCCGGCGTTTATTTTACCGGTAAAACCCAGTGTTAAGCGCATCAGTTGCGCGAAGATCAAATCCATTATTTCTGTAGGCACGCCGTAATAAAGAAAGTTCAACGGCATCAGATCGCCCAGCAGGTACAGCTCCTTGAACGGCAGCCCGCACTCCGGCGTTGTGCCGAATATGATCCGCACCTTGTTTCCGTGGATCACCCCGGTTTGGGCGTCTTTAAGATGTGTTACCGCGATCTTAACCGGCACACCGCGGATAACAGGGTTTTCCGAAGTCTGAAGATCCTGCAGCCAGTCGGCCAGATCTTTAAACTCGACCGCTTTAGTAGAGCCGCTGACAAAGAACAGCGCCTGCCGGACGCCGCGCAGAATAATTTTTTCAAGCAACTCCGGTTTAATCGTGGATTTGCCGATAACCCCGATAAAAGTATCCAGGTTGAGCAACCGGGCATCCTCCATAGTCTCCGGGTTGCGGTACTCTGAAATACGCGGTTTTCCGCCTTCGCCGGCGCGGCTGTCGGCGTCATTTCCCGCTGCCAGATCGATCCCCTGCAAACTTCCGCTATTGATCCGGGAAGACAGTTGCCGCATGAGATTCCCGCCGATATTCCCGCGGCAGCCTAAGATCAGGATATTGCGGCTGGATAAGATCAGTCCGCAACTATGCAGGATAGTTTCAAGCGCGTTGAGGATGGATACCGCGCATTCGCGGGCCTCCTCGGTGTTTTTCAGGATCGAGACCGCTATCGATAGCGCGGGAAACGCGAGTTTGCCGTGCAGGTCGTTCAATCCCTGTAAAAGGTCGAACCCGTTCCGCGTATGCTCCAGGCTTCCGCTGAAGTTTTTTTCAATAAAACTTTTAAAACCGGGGGCGGGCGAATCGCCGGCAGCCGATAACTCGTTATTAAATACCGGCAGCGGTAAAATATCGAATAACTCAAGCGCTTCTTTGAGAGTTTTATTTTCAAGGCAGTATTTGTTGATCAACGGCGCGAGATACCCGCCGTCCTCGATAATGATCAGTTTCTGGTTATTCGCCTTCGCCTGCTGTAATTCGATAAAGAACAGATGCGCCGCGGTTCCGATCATCGCGCTGGAAAAATCCGGCCTGTCGTCAAGGAACCGGGCGTCCAGCTGCCTGAATTCATTTATTGAAGAATACTGGCTGGACAGCACATACCCGGCTTCGACCGAATTGTATGTTTCCATCCGCTGAAGAGAATAAAATCTGAATCTGTCCTCCGGCAGGGTGAACAACGCTTCTATGTAATTGTCCGGCACTATTCCTTTATACTTCACGAACAGCGTCGTCACCCGCGCGCATTTCAATTCCTCCAGAGCCTTGACAAATCCCACTATTTCGGAGGTCGCGTGATGTATGAGGAGTATTCTGTAGCCCGCGAGGTTTACGGCGGCTTGCGCTGTCGTCTTTTTCAGCGCCGGCATCCGGTTCAGGAAATCGGATACTAATATTTCCCTGCGCCTCTCCTCAAGGCTGATGTTAAGGCAGGCGCCGCAGCGCGACACATCGAAGTAAACCTTATTTCTGTCCGAAGCCATTTCCAGCAGATTATTGGCGCCCAGTATTTTGATTATGTCCGCGTCCTGAAGCAGGTACAGTATTTTTGAGAGCAAAATATGTGTGCCGTGTTCCTTGTCGAGGAGGATGCTTCGCATGGCGTCCACATTCCAGCGAACTACTATTTTCTTAAGATTTATCAGCCCCGAAGTGATCAGCATGTCGAACAGCTCAGGCTGGCGTGCCGGCATTTCGGAGAACTCATCCTGCTGGTTCTGACATTCCCGGTGAATGCCCTGACTCAGTTGATGCGCTATCTTATCGATGTCGATAAACAAGGACCGGCGTTCGCTGTTAGCGACCACGCGATGAAAGATCCTTTTCAGATTCAGCCGCGAATCCATTGAGTTTTCAATTGTCAGCCGCAAAAACTTGCCGCTGAAGTCATATTCCAATAAGATCATGTATCCGTTTTCCCCGGAACCGGAGACGGCGTCAAGGTGGAAGGGGAACAAGAGCGCCGGCAATTCACTTTTTGCCTGCTGAGGTTCATCCTGGCGGTTCTGGATTTTATAATAAGCCGGAAACAGCAGCCCGCCCCATTGCGCGGTCTGGACAGCGTAAAAGATGCTGTGCAAATGCCGCTGAAAAGCGTCCTGATCGGAAAAAATATATTTCGCCGTGCCGCTGCGGACGGTTAGGTAGACGTTTTTAACGCCAAGCCTGCTCAATTCGGGAGTAACGGCCGGGTTGACGGACTGGTGTATTAAAACATCGGCGCTCGTGTTCTCGTACTCCTCGGCAAATCTGCCCAGCAGGACGCGCACGAACTCTACGATCCCGGAAAAAACTTTTATTCCGCTCATGTCGATGAAACAATTGCCGTTCTCCTGCTTTATCACAGGCACGCCAAGACCGGTCAGCCTGGAATTCGACGAGCCAAAAATATCCTGACTCTCTGCGGGCTGTTCAGTTGTCTTTTTCATCAGCTTCTGCAGGATGCCTGTTAATTTGGGGGGGGTGCGGTCACTCATGTTTTTCCCTCAGCTCTTTCGCTTTTGTCCGTAAATTCCTGAAATAGTCGGTGTCCACGATCTTCGACACTTCGGCCTTTTGTTTGGTCTTGTCTATTTCGATCTTTAGATCCCGCACTTCTTTTTTCAGCCGCTCCTCGCGGTTATAGATCTCCCCGGCCATCCGGCTGAAGACGGCCGCGAGGCAGCCGATCTCGTCGTCCCGTTTCGCCGCTTTCTCAAGGCGGGCCGAGAGATCGTAATTGCCGCCGGAAATTTCCCTGGCAGCGTCGGTAAGGGTCATTACCGGCGCGACTATTTTATTGACGAGCACGGCGGAGATCGACAGCCCGATAAATAGTACGACAAGCGACAGTATGCCTATGTTATAGATGTCGCTGTAGTTAAGGGTCTGGGAGCCTGTGCTGCCCCACATCGATATGGCGCTGACCAGATAAGTGGTCAGCACCGCAAAAAGCAGCAGGTAGGTGCTCAGCAGCATGTTCCGGATCCCGATGGTAAAGCGTATGTATCCGGCGACGATCAGCAGCACCGGCACGATTATCAGCCCAAAGACCGCGTCAGTAATAAAAGCCGGCAGGATCAGGGAATAAATAGTGTTCGCCAGGCTCAATTCCCGGATCATGATATCGATGGCGCTTGCAAAGACGATCGGCAGGAAACTTGCCGCCACAATAAGGATCAACAACATCGCGTAATCGCGGACCGACTTGATCTCCCTGATCTTCAGCCAGCTCATTGCGCCCGGCAGCATGCCGATAAAACCGTTGCCGATGCTCCAGTTCCAGGCGTACCCTATAGTCAATCCCTGAAAAGCGTAGCCTACCCGGTCGCCCAGGCAGCCGGTGATAAAACCCGCCAGGGGGCCGAAGTATACGCCCATGAACATCGGCAGCGCGACCTGGGGCCTCAATTCAATAAACGAGCAGCCGGGCAGATTGATCCTGGATGAAATATAATTGGATATGCCGTAGATAATTCCGGCGACTATGGCGCAGCCTATCGTTTTTGCGGAAGATCTTTGGTCCATACCGGTTATCAGCCGATCATCCGCGCCGCGACTTCGCGATAAATCTTCGTCACGGGATGTTCGGGATACTTTAATGAGAAAATACCTCCGCTCGCCAGAGCCATCAGCTCCTCGGAATGCGGGATAATGCCGGCGACGGGACAGTTATAGATCGTCTCGATCTTGGTTTTGAGGTCCGCTCCGGAAAAGACCGACGGCGCTTTGTTCACTAAAAGCTCCATTTTCGGCGTTTCAAGCTGGCGAGCGACTTCAACGGTTATCCCCGTGCCCTGGTAATCCTGATTATCCGGGCGCAGGATTATTAACAGGAAATCAGACAGCGCGATAGACAACAATGTCTCTTCATTCAATCCCGGGTGCGTGTCGATGAGAAGAAAGTCAAGGTCCAGGGATTTGACAAGCTGTTTAAAGCCTTCGCTCAGCAAATTCATGTCATAGCCGTCGTGCAGCATCCGGGCGATATCGCCCGTCTTAAAACTCGACGGTATTAAAAACAGCCTGCCGGATGAATTTAAATTTAAATTCCGCGTCTGCTCGTAAGCGGCCTGCTCGATGGCGCACTTGCCCCAGAGAAAATCATTCAGCGCATAATGAATATTGTCTTCGTTCATCCCGAAAATTATATGGATGCCGGGCGACTGGATATCCGTGTCTATTACCCCCACTTTATAATTGTTCAGGGCTAATATCGCCGCGATATTCGCGGTCGTGTTGGATTTGCCCGTGCCGCCGCGAAATGAATGTATTGAGATTATTTTAGGCATAATTGCGGTCAAAGCGAAAACCCACCCCGGCAGCGTCCCCTTCTCCTTGTTAGGGCATTTTTAGGAGTTTTTTTACGGCTTCTATCAGGATCTCGGGGGTGAGTGGCTTTTTAAGGATAATAACGTTCTGGTTCTTGCCCAGGTTCGCCACGGCTTCGGGCGAGCCGGTGGAAAAGATTATGGGGACGGGGGACGCGAGCTGCATGCGCAGGCGCTCGAAAACCTTCTTTCCTCCGCCCGCGGGCATGTCCACGTCCAGGATCATAAGGGCGGGCTTGAAATCCTGGAACCGGGTGAGCGCGCCTATCGCGTCTTCCGCGGTCTGCGTTTCAAAGCCGGCTTTTGAAAGAATTTCCTTGTACAGTTCCAGGATGCAGACATCGTCGTCCACCACCAGGATCCTGGACTTGTCGATTTTGGATTGCGGCGGCGGGTTCGGGTCCATGGCCCGGTTGAAAAATTTCGGGAGGAGCTTTTTCACCTCGGCCAGCAGCACTTCGGGGGGCGTGGGCTTGGAGACGGTGGCTACATAGTGAATATTCTTGAAGTTGGGCAGCAGCTCCGGCTTTCCCGTGGAAAAGATAATGGGGACGGGGTCTCCGAGGCGGTTCCTCAGCGTTTCAAAAACAAGCATCCCCCCGCCGGCCGGGATATTCAGGTCGAGTATCAGCAGATCGGCCTTGAACTGCTGCTGGAGATTTATCGCTGACAGGGCGTCCTCCGCGGTCCGCACTTCAAAGCCCGCTTCGGTAAAAAATTCCCTGTAGAAATCCAGTATGGCCGGATCGTCTTCTATCGCCAGAATCTTAGGCATATCTTTTCTCCCCCGGAGCCGCTCCGCGCGGGCGCCGGAACTTCGGCGGCCCGCTTAAATAATACAATAATTGCGGCTCAGCGCGTCCTCATCCAAAGCTCCAGCATAAAAAGATTCCAGAGCTTCCCGTTATGGTCTTTCTCTCCCGTGAGATGTTCAGCGAAAAGCTTTTCCACCGTTTTGCGCCTGAAGATGTCCGCGGTGCGGGCGTCCGAAGAAAGCATGGAATCCCGGAAGAGCCCGTTCAGGGACCCTTTCAGCCAAAGTCCGGCCGGGGCGCTGAAGCCTCTCTGCTTCCCGGTCGTGATCTTGAGCGGCAGATGGCGCTCCATGGTCTTGCGGAGTATGAATTTGCAGTCGCCGCGCCGGGGCAGCTTCCACTTTTCCGGGATGGCGCGGGTAAGGTCCACAAGTTCGTGGTCCATATAGGGGAAGACCACTCTCATACCGGCCCGCGCCGCGGTGGCGCGCAGCCTGGGCACGGTACATTCCGGGTGGAAGGCGAGGAGGTCGGGCAGCGTAAGCCTGCTCAGCCAGTCCTGCCCCGCCGTGTTTCTGATGCCCTTCTGGATAAGCTCGTCGGCCGTTTCGTGCTCCGACCCGAGGGAAGTCAAGAGGCCGGGGCGGCAGAGCTCCCGCCTTTCTTTCTTGAGGAAAAAATCCCCGGTATCGCAGAAGTAAATGCGGGAGAGCTCGTAGTAAACCGTTTTAAGCCGGTTCGTGGCCCCGTGGATAAGGTCCCGGCGCATGGCGGGGGTAAGGCTGGTTTCCGGCAGGCGGGCCTTGGCCAGCAGGAGCTCTATCTCCGGGGCTTTCTGCTCCCGGGCCATGGTGATCATCCGCCGGATGCGGCCGTAGCCTATGAAGTTCTCGTCTCCGCCGTCGCCAGAGAACATGACCCCCGCGAGCCCTTTCATCTGTTCGGCCGCTTTCCAGAGCGGGTAGGCGCACTGGTCCGCCTGAGGCTCGCCGAAGGCCGCGGCCATTTCAAGTATGTCTTTCTCGCCGGGCTCGCCGTAATAGATCTCGTGGTGGTCCGAGCGTATGGCTTTGGCCAGGGCTTTGCCCGGCCCGAAGTAGTCCCATTCCTTCCCTTTCGCGCCCAGGGTAAAAGTGCTCAGGTCCACGCCGCAATACTTGGCGATAGCCGAAGCCGAGGAGGAATCTATGCCGCCCGAAACCACTCCGGCCGCGCGCTTTTCCTTTCCCAGGCGGTGCCTGGCGGCGCTCACCAGGGCCGCGTGTACGGCCTCGGAGGCTTCCTCAAAAGAACTGAACTTGCCCTCTTTCATGGGAGGGGCCCAGTAAGGGCTTATCGAGAGCTTTCCGCCGCGCAGGGTCAGCACCGAGGCGGGAGGCAGTTTCCGCACGCCTTTATACATCGTGAAGGGCGAGGGGACATAGCGCATGGTGAGGTAAAGGTCGACGGCGCGCAGGTCGGTCCCGGAGTCCACTCCGGGCAGGCGGCTCAAAATAGCCGGCTCTTCGGCCCAGGCTATGCCGCCGGGGAAGACGGCATAGAAAACCGGGAGCTCGGAAAAGCGGTCCGTCCCCAGCAGGATCGAGTTGCTCTTCGCGTCGTGCAGGGCGAAGGCGAACTGGCCGCGCAGGCCGGCGGGAAAAGCGCCGGCCCGCTCCAGGTAAAGGGCGGCCGCGTCCTCAGCATTTGCGTCGGGGCTTTCAAGCTGCAGCCAGGAGCCCTGCTTTCCGGGCAGGGGGAAGAAAGCGCCTCCGGGCGGCAGGGCCAGGCCCGGCGCGGCGGAGAGCGGCTTCGGGGCCTGGTCTTTGCTCCCGCGGCTCAGGGCGGCGCGAAGCAATTTTTCCGGCCTTGCCCGGTCCCTGTTGAAGAGATAAATTCCCGCGAAGTAATTCGGTCCCATGCTCTTTTCTCCGGAGAGAATTCTCTCCCTCATCGTCTGAACTTCCGGCTTACGGGACGGCCGCCGCGCTGCTGTAGGAAGTGCGGCCGCATCTTGAACAGGTGGGCAGGAACCCGCCCTGCTTTACCAGCAGTTCCCGGAACTTCCGGTAGGCCGGGCCGTTGTAGGCCGCGCGCCAGTCCCCTTTCATGATATTCCCCATTACGTGCCCCAGCGGCTGGCAGGAGACTATGTCCCCGTTCGGCCCTATCCAGATACCGTTCCACTGGCCCAGGCAAAAGCCCTTTTTCTCGAATTTAACGGCGGGGTCGTACCACCGCTTCATCCCGGCCCCGGAAAGGTCCAGGTCGAACCTGACGGAGGGGTCCTTCCGGGCCTTGATCTTCTTTATTTCCGCGGCGAGCTTCTTCACCGATATCCCCGCCGCCAGGGATTGCGACGTTTTCAGGTTCAGCGGGCGGCCGAGCTCTTTTTTGAAAAGGGCGGCGGCGGCGGACCGGTCCGCCTCGGTAATAAAGTCAAGGTGATTGAAAGCTATATGGTCGGGCTTGAGGGTCTTGAAAACTTTATACGTCTCATAAAGCCTGGCGTGGTTGGCGGCGTTGATGGCGCACCAGAAAGTAAGTTTCTTGGTTCCTTTGAGAGGGGAAGAATTGATAAAGGCGCAGACGGCGGCGGCTTTGGCGAAAGCCCCCGCGCGGCCCACGCTTTCGTCGTGCAGTCCGGGCCCGCCGTGAAGGGAAACGGTTATTTCGTCGAGGCCCGCCTTCAGCAGTTTTTCGGCGGACGCCGTGTCCAGGGCGCCGCCGTTGGTGGTGATGAGGCAGCGGTGCCCGCCTTTCTTTATGTGGGCTATCAGCTCCGGCAGGTCTTCCCGCAAGCCGGGCTCGCCGCCGGCTATGTAGAATTCCCGGGGCCTGGCGGAAAGAGTGTCTATGAATTTTCTCCAGGCCGCCAGGGGCAGCTCTTTTCCCGCCGGCTTGCGGAGGGCGCTCCTGGCCATAAAACAGAAGGAGCAGGCCAGATCGCACCTATAGGTGGGATCAATGGCTATATAGTCGGGGTCCAGGAATTTAACGGCTTTCTTCATCAGGTCAGCCCGCGGCCGTCAGGAGCGTTTTGTGGCGCCGTTCCTGGCGCTGAATCTTAAGGTAAGCGAAAGCCTGTGGGTATTGCCCAGGTCCCCCATGGGGGCGTAGGCGTACTCCACAAGATAGGTCGTCATGTCCAGGCCGAGGCCCGCCGAGATGCCGGCCGACTTGCCTCCGGCGTTGGTCCGGTAGCCGCACCGCAGGGAAAAGGCCGACTCCTTGGCGTAGGCGGTCAGGAGCTCCGCTCCGATATTCGCGTACACGCCCGAGTCCTTCATGTAGTTTATGTCGGTAAAAATGCCTATCTCTTTTCTTATGGACCGGTCTTTTTCCAGGGTGAGGGTGTATTGCCCGCCCAGCTTGAAATTCATAGGTAAAGAGTCGCCGTAGTTTATGTAGTTCAGCCGCGAGCCGGCGTTCTGCAGAACAAGCCCGAGAGCCAGTTTGCCGGGGATCGCCGCGTACTTTAGCCCGGCGTCGGCGGCCAGCGCGGTGGCTGATTCCGTATCCAGCCTGCTCGAGATATATTTTGCGTTCAGGCCGAAATCCAAGCCGGCCGCCAGCCTGCGGGCGTACCCCAGCGCGACGGCCATGTCCGCGGCGGAGTAAGTGTCGGAAAGCTTTGTTCCGAACTTGTCATACTTGTCGGTGGCCGGGTTGGAAAGATAGCTGACCGCCAGCCCGAAAACGCCGCCGTACGCTCTTTTTGCCGCCGCCAGGTTAGAGTAATTAGTGTCGAGCACCCATTGGACCTGCGATAAATAAAGCTCTGTATCCGTCACTCCGGCCAGGCCCGCCGGGTTGTAGAAGATCGCCTGGACGCCGGAAATAGCGGAGGCGGCTTCGCCGAGGGCCGAGGCTTTCGCGCCGACGCCTATTCTCAGGAATTGCCCTCCCGAGGCGCCCTCGCTGGCCGCCCCCGCGCAGTTCGCGGCGGCCGTCGCCAGTGAAAAGAGTGTAAGAAAACAAAGTTTCAGCATAGAGCCGTTCCTCGCTTATAAAACCTGCCGCCGGGGATCATTTAATGATCGCGATCCTGCCGCTTTTTTTGCCGCCCGCCGGGCTTGTCACCAGATACAGGTAGATCCCCGACGCGGCGCGCGCGCCGTCCTTGTTCCTCGCGTCCCAGACGCATCTTCCGTCGCCGTCCTCGTCGGCTAATTCCTTCACGAGGCCGCCGGCCAGGTTGAATATTTTCACTCTTGACCTGGCGGGCAGGGATTCGAAGACTATGCCGTCCCCGTATACGGACTGCCCGAAAACGCCGGCGCTGCCGGGCTTGTAGGGGTTCGGGTAAGCGAACACGTCGGCGATGGTTCCCGCGGCCGAAATGATGCTGCCCAGCGCGTAGAAAGAGAAGTGGGGGATATCGGCGTAGACGGTTTTTGTGGTTTTGTCCAGCATGGAATTCACCAGCTGGTTCCAGACCAGCGAGGTCGTTTCGAGGCTGAACAGCCTGAGCGAGGCGGCCTGGAACTGCGTGCCGTCCACGATGTCGTCGTCGGGGGCGGCGTCCGTATAGGTTACGGAGATCCTTGCCGGGCTGGGAAGGTCAGCCGTCAGGGCATTGCCGACCACGTCGTAGAGGTGCAGTTCCATTATGGACCCGGAAAGCAGGAAGACGCTGGTCAGCTTGGCCGTCGCGGCGTCCAGGCCGCTCTTAGCAATATCAATGGGGCTCGCGGCCGCACTGGTGCTTATGTCGAAATAGCTGTCGGGAGTGCCGGCCGGGATCGTCACTGTCACCTGGCCCAGGCCCGGCAGCGGCTTAGTCACGCTGAGGGCGGCCGCGGCGGTGGCGAACACTACGGCGTAGGAAGGCGGCGGCGGCAGGGTCATGGCGGCCGCCGTAATAGCGCTTGAAACCGAAACAAGCCCATCGTCGTTGCAGCCTTTGACGGAGTAATAATAGGTGGTGGCGAAGCGCAGGCCCGTCTGGGTGAAAGAAGTGGAAACAAAAACATCTCCCGTGGATTTTAGGACGTTCCACGAGTTCCTGTCCAGTGAGCTGTCCAGGGTGTAGCGGGCGCTGCCGTTGGCGGTCCAGCCCAGCGACAGGGTATGCACCCCGGAGCTGATGATCACGGGCGCGGCCGGCGGATTGGCCAGGGTGGAGACGGCTCTCTCCGAATAGTCGCCCTCGCCGTCGGAAGCCACCGAACGCAGCCGCCGCGTGCATCTGGCGTTCGCGCTGGACAGGTTAACTTCCAAATAAGAGAAGGTGGACGAACTAAGGCCAACCGCTATCACCCCGCCCGTGTCCGTGTAAAGGTTATAGGCCGTCACTCCCGGCAAGGTGTCGGTCCACGACCAGTTTATCGAGATCGTGCTGACCGCGGCCCCGGACAGAGCGGGAGAAATATGCTTCGTAACTGTGCTGCTTACAAAACTGTAGTCCCGCCTGTTGCCGTCGGTCGCCGAAGATAACCCGATGGTCAGGAAGCCCAGCCGGTTTATGGCGCCGATGCGGTAGGAATAGGTCGTAGACGGGGTGAGCCCGGTTTCCAGGAAATGGTTTCCTGTCACGCTTGAAAGAAAGACCCAGGGCCCCTGTTCTCCGGTGGTGGTGGAGCGCTCCACTTGGTATTTGGTAGCCGGGATCTCGGGCTCCTTCCACCAGATGCCGATGCTGTGCGCCGCGACGGTGTCGAAAACTACGTCATTGGGCGGCGTGGCGAAAGTCGCGCAGGTGGAACCGGAGGCGGCGCTTCCGAAATAATAATAACACGCAGGGTCTCCGGGAGAAGAGAAGCAGCTCGGGGTCCAGGATTGATAGGCCCACAAGCCCCGCGTGTGCGTGCTGTTGGTGAGCAGATAAGGGTCCGGGTACAAAAAAGGTGCGGGCGGGTTGTAGTCGTACTCATGGGAGGAGACGCCGGCTATGTAGTCCAGCGGCTGCCAGAAATCGCCCCAGTCGTCGGTATGTCTTAAGATGCCGAACCCATAGCCGGTGATATAATTCATGCTCGTATAGGTGCCGGTCGACCAGGACCACTTCAGGCTGGTATCCGTCAGCGCCGTGCAGGAATGTACGGGAATAACAAGCCTGGTGATCACTTTGTACCGCGCGCTGTAGGCGTAAGGGTTAAGAGCGTTATCCGGAGTTTGTTCATTGTCTCCGTTAATGGCCCCGATCCTGAAATCGTGCTTGGTGTCCCAGGCCAGGCCGGTTACGAGGGCGGGCGGCCCGGCGACCACGATCGACGTCAGGGCTACGTTGAAATCGGCCGAGCTTTCCGCCACGGTGGCCGTAGCGTAATCTATCACATATTTACCGGCTTCGGAGGGCGACAGGCGGGGGGTCCAGTTAAGGTTCACGGAATCGGGATGAACGTTCAGGAAGTCCGGGGAAACCAGACCGCAGCTCGCCGGCGCTATCGCGTAGGTGTATTTCTTGTATTCGGCGGAGCCCGGGCTTTCGAGTATCCCGACCGCTTTTATCCAGCGCCCGTGCTGTGAATTCGCTACGGGCACTGCGGGCGCGGCGCCGTCGAAGTAAGTTTCCGTCCAGGAACTGATCGCCACATTCGACGTGGAATAGACCACTCCGCCGGTGCTTGAGTAGATGCGGTAGCCGGTTATCCCGGTGGCGGCTATGTCGGTGGCCCAGCTCCAGCGTATGGTATAGGAAGAAAGGGCCACGGCGGTGGAGATGACCATGTCGAGCGGCGGCGTGATGAATGTTCTGATCGCGCTGTAGAGGCCGGGGGTCGTTTCATTGTCGCCGTTTATCGCCCCCAGCCTGACCATATAGTTCCTGTTGCTCAGGAGAGGTATCTCCTGCCAGGGGACGAACGAGGCCCGGTTGTGGGTATAATCGGCTCCGCCGTTGGTAGAGCACTGGATGTCATACGCGGTCGCCGTTGACCAATACCATTCGAAATAGGCGCTGGTGGCGGTGATCGTGCCGGGACGGATGGTGTAGGGCGGTATAAGTATATTATCCGGCGGCAGGGCGTAGGTGTATTTCTGTATATGTTCCGATTCGCTTATCTCGACGGCCGCGCTGGAAACTTTCACCCACCGGGTATAGGGTTTGTTGACGCCGAGCCCGGTGTCCGTGTAAGAGGTTACGGTAGAATGTAAAACTATGTACCCGGGAGCGCTTGAAGAATACAGGTGATAGCCGTCTATGCCGGTGCCGCCGAGGGGCCAGCTCCATTCTATGCTGGTGGTAGAAAGGGCGGTCGCGGAAAAGACCTTCGGCACGGTCACGGCGCCCAGCGCGTAGAAGGAAAAATAGCCGACATCGGAATACACGCTTTTTGCGGCTGTGGTGACCACGGAGTCCTGCCGCTGGTTCCAGATCAGGGCGCTCATGTTCAGATCGAACAGGTCCAGCGAGGCGGCCTGTGCCTGCGGTGTAGTGCCGTCCACGATATTATCGGTGTTCGCGTCCGTGTAAGTAAAGGTTATCCTGGCCGGGGCCGTCAGGGCGGAGGGGTCGCCGTAAACGTCGTATAAATGCAGCTCCACTATGGACCCGGGCACAAGGGAAGCGGTCTTCAGTTTGCTCGTCGCGGCGTCCAGGCTGCTTTTCGGTATCTCGAGCGGGCTCGCGGCCGCGTTGGTGCTTATGGCGAAATAGCCGTCGGGCGTGCCGAGCGGAATAGCCACGGTTATCAGCGACAGGCTGGGGGCGGGCAGCGGCGCCGTCGCGCTGACGGCGGCGGTGGCGAACACCGCGGTGTAGCCGGCCGGCAGCGGCAGGGTCCTGTTCGTAATGATCGCGCTGGAGATGGAAACGGCGCCGTCGTCATTGTAGCCGCTGACGGCGTAGTAGTAGGTGGTGCCGTAGCGCAGGTGGTAGTCGCTGTAGGCGGTGGCGGAAAAATTATCGTTCCAATTCTTCACGTTAGTCCACAAGATCCCGTTCGTGGACCGGTCTATTTTGTAGCGTGGGCTTTCGCTGGCCGTCCAGCTCAGCGACAGGGAGTGGATGCCGGAGCTGGTAACGACCAGGGCGGTCGGCGGGTTGGTCAGGGTGGAGGCGGAAAACTCGGAATAAGCCCCTTCCCCGTCGGGCGCCACCGAGCGCACGCGCCGCGTATATCTCGCGTTCGCGCTGGACAGGTTGACCTCAAGATAGGAGGCGGCGGGGAAGAGGATGCCCGCGGCTATCACCCCGTCCGTGGCCGTATAAAGGTTGTATGACGTCACCTGCGGCACGGTATCCAGCCACGCCCAGGTTATGGAGGTCGTGCTGGCCCCGGTTCCGGACAGTGCGGGCGCGATATGTTTGGTTATGGTGCTGCTGACAAAGCTGTAATCCCTGCGGTTCCCGCCGGTGGCGGCGGGGAGGCCGAGGGTTTGTGCTCCGACCAGATTTACGGCCCCTACCCGGTAAGAATAGGTAGTCTGGGGGGTAAGGCCGTCGGGAGAAGGCCCGAGATCGTTATAATGAGAGCCGGTCACGCTGGAAATAAAGACCCAGGGCCCTTTTTCTCCGGTGGTGGTGGAGCGCTCGATGCGGTACTTCGTAGCCGGAACTACAGGTTCCTTCCACCATAGTCCCGCGGAGCGCGCGGTCACCGTGTCGAAAACGACGTTGTTGGGGGGCGTGGCGAAAGTGGCGGCATCCTGATCCAGCCGGTAGCTCCCGAAGTTGTTGTAATAGAATTCCCACTCCTTGGGACTTGCGTCGAAATGAGGGTTGCCTGTCACCCAGGCGGGGTCGGTCTGCGATACCCAGACGGAGATGGTGTGGCTGCTGTTCGTCAGCAGATAATCAAGGCTGTATTCGCTGCTGGCAACTCCGGGCAGGAAATCCAGCGGGTCCCAGTAGATCTCCCTCACCCCGGCCGTCGTGCGGTAATGCAGGTCGCCTATGGAGTAGCCGTCTATATAGCCTGGATTCGCATAGGCGGAGGCAGACCAGGTGCATTTTAGCGCGGTGTCCGTAAACGCGCCGCATAAAAAATCGGAAGGCGGTTTGGGGCGGGTTATCACCTTGTACGTCTGGCTGTAAGCGAAAGGGTTCAGCCCGTTCGCCGGAGTCTGCAGCTCGTCGCCGTTTATCGCTCCGAGACGCAGGTCATACTTGGTGTTTTCAGTCAATCCGGTCACCGTATCGGGATTCCCGGTGGTTATCTTAGAGGATACCGCCACCGCAAAGCCCGCTGTGGTGGAATAGTCGATCACATATTTACCGGCTTCGGAGGCCCCCAGGCGGGGCGTCCAGATAAGGCTGAGAGAATTTTCCCAGACGTGCGCGACCCAGTAGGGGTCGGGGTCAAGCCATCCCACCGTGGTGGTGGCGGGGGCGATGGCATAGGTGTATCTTTGGAAGTTGGTCTTGTTCAGGCTTACAAGGAAATCCCCGTCGACAAGCTTGTCCCCGACCGCTTTGATCCAGCGCGTGTGCCTGGAATTCGCCGCGATGGTCGTAGTGCCTCCGTCGACAAAAGCTTCTATCCAGGAAGCGGCGGCCGCGCCCGTGATGTCGGCTACCGCCTCGCCCTCATACTCGTCCGCAGGGAGCACTTCGTCGGCCGCGGTGGTGGAGCGATAGATGCGGTAGCCGGTTATCCCCGTGCCGGTGAAAGTGCCCGTGGACCACTGCCACTGGATGGTGTAGGAGGAAAGAGCGACCCCGGTCATGGCCAGGTCCAGCGGCGGCGTGGTGGTAGCCCTGATCACGCTGTAAGCTCCGGGAGTCAGCTCATTGTCCCCGTTCAGGGCGCCCAGCCTGATGAGATACTCTTTGTTGCTCAGCAGCGGAATGGTCTGCCAGGGCACAAAGACGTCCCGGTTGCGGACATAATCCGTCCCGTTGTTGGTGGAACATTCTACGGCATAAGCCGTGGCGGAACTGAAATGCCAGGTGACATAGACGCTCTCGGCCGTCACCGTGCTTAAAGTGATAGTGGTCGGCGGCAAAGCGTAGGTATATTTCTCTATATGGTCCGAATCGCTGCCCTGGCCGGAGCCGTCATAGGAGGTTATCCACCGGGTGAATTGTTTATTGACCCCCAGGCCGGCATCGATATAATAGGTCGTGTTCAGGCTTAGATCTATGACCGCGGCTGTGCTCGAGGAATAAAGATGATAGCCGGTGATCCCCGACCCCGTAAAAGTGCCGGTGGACCAGCTCCACTGCAGGCTCGTGGTGGAAAGCGCGGCCGCGTTAAAGCCGGGCACGACCTTAAGCGCCGGGTTGGCGGCGTAGCGGATGACCCTTTTCGAGGTTTTCGACACGGCGGCGTCGGCCGTCGCGCCGAGTCCGGCGATAAAAAGGAAAAGCGGCAGCGCGCGCAGCAAAACTTTTATTTTCTTTAGCGGCATTCTCTGTACCTCGGCGGAATTCAGCGGGAAATTTAAAAAGCCCCTTACAGAACCCGTGAAAGACCGGCTGTATCGTCCAAAAAATTATTGTAGCACTTTAAAAACTCTTTTGCGTATATAAAGGCGTCTTATAAGCCATGCCGGGCCTAAAGGCCTATAATCCGGCCCGGCCGGGCCCAGGTAAGCGTAGGCATTAAAATTCCCTTAAGCTGGGTATTTGGCCACTTCTTAAAACCGGGGCGCCGGGCTATACTCTGAATATGAGATCAACCAAAAGCCTCGTTTCCGTTTCTGCGGTCCTCCTCTTGCTCGCGGTCCTTCCTGCAACAGCCTCCGCCCTCGGTTTTGACGGCGGCGGCGGAGCTTCCTTTTCGGACAGCGTAAACGCCCTTAAGGAAGAATCCAAAAGCCTTAAAACCCCGACCGTCTCCACCGGCGCCTCCGTTTCAAGCGAGCTGGCTCATTTCTGGGAAGACCTGAAGAAAGACACTGTCGACGATATCTGCAAAAGCGCCGAGCTCAAGCTCAACAAGGACGGCAAGCTGGTGAAGGTCCTAGGCCTGGGCGGAGAATTCAATCGCTATATGCGCAAGCTGCCGAACGAAAAGGTCGCGCTTGTGGATGAAGTAAAGGTCAGCCTCTCGGCCGCGCTGGGGAACGAGGTGCTCCAGTTGCCCAATGTGCAGGGCCTGGGCGTAAGCCTGACCGGAGTGCTGGAAGGGAAGTCCCTGGTGGTGCGCCCGCTGGAAAGCGACCGCTACTGCAAAGAGCTGGATACCCTGATAAAGCTTTACCAGGTCAAGACCATACTCCCCGCCAAGGCCGGCCGCATAGCCGAGATGCAGAACGGCGAGATCTGGAAGTTCCCCCTGACCCTGCGCATAGGCTTCGGCGCCAGCGTGGGCGGCGCTATCAATGAAGTGCTCAACGTCACGCTCTCGGCCGGCAAGACCAAAGAGACCAAGCCCTCCGTCACCCTTTACCGCATGGACGACAATAACCTGCGCCTGCGCCTGCGCATAGACCGCGTGGAAGCGCGCAGCGTGGGCTTCTCCGCTTCCACAATAGAGATTCCCATGGCCGACATCGGCCTTATCAACGCCGAGAACATCCTGGCCGATCTGGTCAACAAGGCCTGGGCCAAAGAAATAAACAAGTACGTCGCGCTCAAGCTTTCCTACGGCCACTCCAGCTTCTCGGGCAAGAAGCTCCTGCTGGAGTTCATGCTCAATCCCAACAATCCCGAGCAGATGGCCGCCCTGGAGAAGTTCCTGGCCGGCGACTTCGGCATAGTGAAGCGCTTCATCGAGCTGGGCCTGCGCTTTAATAATTTTTCCGAGAACGACGAGAGCGCCGGCGGCCTTGGCGAAATAGAAGGCGCGGCCGGCCAGGCGGGCCAGGCCGTGGACGCCGAATCGTCCTACGCCGGCAGCAATATCTACCACGGGCACTCCGATAATATAAATATTCAGATCCCCGTGCTGCATACCCACAACAACACCTGGAGCTCCTCTTACAACCGCTATCAGTCGCTGGACAAAGAAGGCGAAACGCTGCATGTGCAGCAGCAGACCCGCGTGAACAACAGCAGCTCGCTGAATATCCCCTTCGTAGGCACCGTGATGAAGTATGATTCGCAGAAGAACGTCTATGTGGTCAATAAAGAGGGAACCGGCGGCCAGGCCACCCGGCCGGTGCTGATGTACCAGCAGTACGAGGGCTTTGTGAAGCAGGGCGACGGCACGGCCCGCTACATGCTCGAAAAAGCCAACAGCGTGCTGCGCTATGTCGGCATGAACGGCGACGGCACCGATGAAAGCAATGTGCTGCCCTCCGCGAATATCTTCCCTCCGCTTCCCGAGGAGGAAAGCACCGATCCCGACGGGAATAGCCTGACCGGCCGGCCTTCAAAATGCTATAAATCGGCCGTGATGAGCTTCAAGCTCCTGATCAATGAGCGCGGCGTCCAGGAGATCCTCTTCGCCCCGGCCCAGGCCATTCTGAAGGCCTATATGAATATGATGCGCGCGGCGGACGCCCTCATAATCGACAAGATCATGGACCTTTTCACTATAAACAAAAAAGGCGAGGTGGCCTACGATTCCCTGGCTGTTTCAAAGCGTCTGGGCCTCGACCCCTCGGAGCGCTACGACAGCGGCGCAAACCCGCTGGATATAGTGGCCACTCTGGCTTATACCGCCACGCAGGTCATCCGCGACATCGCCTCCGTGAAGGAGGCCTCCGACTGGAAGTCCCAGTCGGAAAAACTCGCCAAAGTGGCCGCCGGCGGCTCGAAGAGCGGCCTGAAGTACGAGGATTTCCTTAAGGTGGTGGTGCAGTTGGTGAGGCCCGGAAACGTCTCCGCCGAGGTTTATGTGCACACCGACAAGCGCGTGAAAGGCGAGGCGGATGTGACGCAGAACTATCAGTTCTTCAATAACCGCGACAACAGTTTCGACGGTACGATAGCCGAAGTGAACCAGGCGCGCGAGCGCTTCGCGGAGCCCTCGCTGCTGACCGATTGAGCCGGCCAGGCCTCCGCCTGCATTGAGGAGACGAATTTAAGTAAAATAATCCCTATGGAAATAAACACCGAAAAAATAAACATGGGGCCGGCGGAGCTGGACTGGCTGGCTTCCGCGCTTACGCTTTCCGTCCCCCTGGCGGAAAAGCCCGCCCTGAAAAAAATAATCTCCGGCATGGCTCATATCGAGCTGTTCGAGTATCCTTCCGGAGTCGAGATAATAAAAGAAGGGGAAGAAGGCCGGGATTTTTTTGTGGTATATTCGGGCAGACTTTCCGTAAAGAAAACCCTGGGCGTAGAGCCTGAGGAAATAGGCAGACTCGGAAAAGGGGATTTTTTCGGGGAAATGGGTTTTCTCCTGAGCGTTCCCCGCTCCGCGACCGTCAGGACGGAAGAAAAATGCAGAGTGTTCAGGTTCGAGGCGCAGGAACTGGCCGCGGTCCTGAGCGGGCATAAGGCGCTCGAGGCAAGGATAAAGGAAGTCGCGATGGAAAGGCTGGCTAAAACATTCAGGGATATTTGACCCGGGCCGCCGCCGCGGACGATAGATCGCTTCGGTATTCCTTCGGGATTCAGCCGCTAAAATCATATATATTATACACGCGTTTTCAGGAGCGCAAGGGCTGCTGAAAACTCACTGTAAAATCGGCCGCCCAAACCGCGCGCGGCCGGTTGCGGCGCTATTTAAAGCTTCGGCAAAGATGTATTTGTGCGGCAGACTTTTACTGTATGGGGCTGATCAAGAAACTTTTACCCGCCGCTTTTTTTGCCGCCCTTCCGGCGGGGATGCCGCTCCATGCCGCTGAATTTGAAGTCCTGGACAGATTTTCGGTGGACGGCTACTCCGTCCTCAGGGGGTCCGCGGCCATTCCCGGCGGCGGCTTCGCCGTGGGCGTGTCCACCTTCGTGGTAAAAGACGGCAGCGTCGGCATCGGGACTACGGCGCCGGACCAGAAACTTGCGGTTAACGGCAGCATCAGTCAGACCGGAGTTCTGATCTCCAGCGGGACCGGCAATAACTATTTTGCCGGCAATGTCGGCATCGGGACCGCGGCGCCGGGCGCCAAACTGCAGATAAGCGGAAACAAGGCTTTTTCCGTTTACGTGGACCAGGGCTACGATCTGACGGCCAGGTATTATCCGCTGGGCACGTTCTCGTCGAACAACGGCGAGTTTAAAATAGACGGCATCCTGGCCGGCCATGTCCAGTCGCAAGGCCGGGTGAGCGCGAACGTGACCTTTGCCGGACGGGAAGGCCTCACCGCCATCGGCACCGCTTTCGGCACGTTCGGCAGCTCCGACATCGTCGTCTATTACGACAACGCGGGCACCTATACCGTCTATCTTAAAACCGGGGTCTATTCTCTGGTGAACCTGGATCTGACCGCGGTTTCCGGAGGAAGCGCGGTTTATAACGGGACCTATGTCACTTCCGCGCCGGGCGGGACTCTGGTGTATACGCTTGGCGCTGATGCGGGGAACGTTATAAGGTCCACGACGGGCGGCAATATCGGCATCGGGACGACGAATCCGGGGGCGAAGCTGGAGGTGGCCGGGGATATCTATATCAACGGCAATAATGTGCCCTATAAGAAACTGGCGTCGTGCAACGGCGCCGCCTATATACAGCTCGCGGCGAACCGTCCGACGGCGCTGAACGCCGTCTGGGCCGACGCCTGCGGCAGGGCCTGCGCCGTGATAGGCGCCGGCTTCTCCGGTAAGATCACGAATTATGTGGAACAGACCATCGGCACCGGCACCGCCCAGGTATGCGGCGGAGTTACTTTTTATCCCGGGAATAACGGCGCCGAAACCGTAAACGGGCAGGTGGTCGCGCAGTGCGGCTGCATGGGCTGGTAGCCCCGCGGTTAGTTCGGGGCGGCGGCTGGCTCCTTTAAGAGGAGGGCGCGCAATTTCTTCAGGTCTTTTTTAAAAGCCGGCGCTTTCAGGAACTGCGAATACAGGCTGTCCGCCAGGCGCTTTCCGGCCTCGATATCCGAAGGGTGATGAACGCCCGCTATCACCCTGTTCAGCGCGGTTTCGTCGGCTTTGGCCATAAAAACGGCTTTTTTCCCCGGAACCAGGTCGGAGAGAAGCAGCGCGAACACTCTGGAGATAGTCGCGTGGCCGCTGGGGTAGGCAAGAGGTCCTATTTTTCCGAGGCCGGGGTCGATGCAGGGGGTAAGCGCCGGGTCCCGCTTAAAGGGGCGCTGCCTGTTGAAACGGCTCTTTATCATTTCGACCGTGTCGTCGGTATCGGCTTTTATTCCGGCAAGGATGGCCGCGGCCTTTTCAGGCAGAGGCTTCGGGAACGGCGAGAGGGCTCCGAACACTTCCTCGTAGGAAGCGCTCGTTTCCGTTTTCGCGCGGTCGCACTCCTCCCTGGTCCGTTTATTCTGCCACTCGTGGAGCGCCGCCAGGTCCGCCTTATCGGTTTCCGAGCCGTCGGCCGGCGCCGGCGCGATCAGGGCGGCCGATCGCGCGCCGGGCGTCAGATAATGCCCGGAGTGCTTATTCTGTTTTGCCTGCCCGCTGCCGGCGCCGGCGAACAGGGAAACCGATAATATAAACGCCAGCGCCAGTTTTTTTCCGGACATAAAATCCTCGGCCTCTCTGTCGCCGTCCGCTAAGCTATTTTACCGTCCACGCCGAAGATGTAGGCCATCAGGGCGGCGCGGGCCCACATGCCGTTGCGCTCCTGGCGCCAGAATACGGCGCGCGGGTCGTCGTCCACGGACACTTCTATCTCGTGACGGCGCGGCAGGGGGTGCATGATCACGCAGGTCTTTTTAATTTCCTTCAGGTGTTCTTTCCTGAAGAAGAAGGGGGAATAGTCCACGCCTTTCGATTCGCCCGACTTGTCGTGCTCGTCCTGTATGCGGGTCATGTAGATGGCGTCGGCGGTTCTCATGGTCCCCCTGAAGTCCTCGGTCTCGGTGAAGGGGATGTTATGGCGCGTCAGGAAGTCCAGTATGTCGGCCTCCATGCGGAATTCCTTCGGCGAGACGAAGGAGAGGGAGATCTTGTTGTAGTTCTTCATCAGGTAGCTGAGCGAGCGCACGGTGCGGCCGCGCTTCAGATCCCCCACCATCACTATGTGCTTGTTGTCCAGCTCGCCGCCGAAGCTGCGGTGGAGCGTGTACATATCCAGCAGGGCCTGGGTGGGGTGCTGGTCCTTGCCCGAGCCGCCGTTCACTATGGGCACGGGGCGGCCGGTGCGGTTCATGAGCCAGGCGGTCTTTTCCACGAAGCCGGGGGCGGGGTGGCGCATGATGATCATGTCCACGTAGCTGGAGAAGGTGCGCACGGTGTCTTCGGGAGTTTCGCCTTTTACTTCTGAGGAGGTGGAGGTGTCGCGGATCTCGGAGGTCTTTATCCCCAGGATGTGGCAGGCGTTGAGGAAGGACATGAACGTGCGGGTGGAGGGCTGCACGAAGTAGAGCATGGCGCGTTTGTCGGAGAGGAGGCTTGAGGCGTGATCGGCGCCGTCTTTTTTCCGGGTTATGGCCTTCAGCGCGTCGGCGGTCTTAAAGAGGTGCTCCAGGAGCTCCCGGCTGAGCTGCTGGGCGAAGAGGCAGTCATAAAGCCGCCCGTCCCTTGAGAAGTAGGGGATCTTGTCGGAGATGGGGCGGGGATAGAAGTTCTCCCAGTCCGGCTGCACGCTGGTCATTTCCTGCGTTCTTTGCATTGTCTTCCTCCTGGTTTTAAACTACTCGTCAGCGGCTGTATTTTTTTACCAGATCGAGGAGGACCAGCTGGCGGCGGCGGTCTATTTTCACTTTGGCTATTACCGAGCCGCTGCGCGCGTCTTTGCGCGGGTCGTTCTCGTTCAGGAAAAAGCGCTCTATGCCGTAGCTCGCGCCGGGCCTGGGGAAATTAGGCCGGAGGGCGGCGCGGACCCAGCCGGGCTCTTTGTCCGGGGAGCCGGCGGCGCAGTCGGTCGCCTCGTATACGGGCACGGTTCCGGCGGGGGTGTCGGCGGTTTTGCCTTTATTCTCCAGTTTCACGAAAAAATTACGGGCTGAATTTAAAACGCCGGGGCAGTTGCCTGCCTGCGGAGTTGAAACTTCGTAAGAGAGCGCCACATAGGTGCCGCTCAGCAGGTCGCGGGGGTCTACGGGGACGGTTTCAAGATAGAACTCCGGCGAAGCGGCGTTTTTAGAGAACAGGAGATATCCGCCCCAGGCGAAAAAGAAAAATATTTGCGCGGCGAGGACGATGCGGAGTTTAGTCATTTCTTCGCCGCCCCGATCAGGGCTTTGCGGCCCTGATTGATGAAATAAGCCAGCGCCGCGAAGGCGAGCCCGGTGATTATAAAAGCCACGCCGCTCTTGAGCAGGCTGCCGAAGATATCCACGAAGCGGGTCACGGCGGTGAGCGTTATGATAAGGATGCCGCGGTTTATCAGTTTCTCGTCCGAGCTTTTTGAGCCGCTTATTATGCAGCCGGCGCCGAAGGCGGCCAGGATCAGGTTGGCGATGACGGCCAGTATCATGGCGGAGCCTTCGTTGGCGTCGAAGAGCAGGAAGGCGCAGAGCATGGAGGCAGCCAGCAGGCCTTTCGCCAGGTAATCCTCCATTTTCCCTTCGGGCAGCAGGGGCTGCTTGCGGATGGCCAGGGTTATCAGCGCTCCGGCGAAAGCTCCCCAGGTTATCATAGCGCCGTAAGGGGCAGTCTCACTGGCCCCGTGGCTGTAGCCGGGCTTGTAATGCCAGAAAAAAGTCATCGCGTAGACTGCGCCCGTCCAGGCGGTCAGGGGGCCGAGCACCGATTCCTTCTCCTCGCTGCCCCAGGTCAGCCACAGTACCGCCAGCGACATGCCGGCCAGCAGCAGCAGGGCCTCGGAGCGCACCTTTATCGCCGTGTCCGCCGCCAGCAGGAGGAAAAGCCAGATGATCCCTGCGCCGAGCGGCTTGCCGAGGGGTTTCCCGGGATAAAGGGCGAAGCCGGAGCCGAGGACGATCAGCGCGAGAGGCCAGTGCCAGAACGGCTGCGCGGCAGCGCCGCGGCCCGCGGTCAGGGAAAGCATATTGGTCGAGCCCAGCGTGCCCCAGTAAAGCACGGCGAAAAGCAAGATGGAACAAAAATACGCGGCCAGCGGGCGTTTTGAGAGCACGGCCAGCGGGGCTGAAAGCGCCGCCCAGACGAGGTAAGGTCTCACCGGGTCGCCGCTCAGATTGAAGATCTGCGCGTAAAGGCCGATGCCGAGAGCGGGCATGAAGAACCACAGCGTCTCGAGCGGGATGGCGGCGGCCGGTTTGTCCTCAAGCCGGATAGCGGCTTCGGCGGCGCCGGCGAAAAGCAGCAGGAAGGCGCCCATCTTGGCCGCCTCGCCTATCTTATCCCAGTTATAGGAGACCACAAGTATCAGGCCTAAAGCTATAAAGAGGCCCGAGACGGCGGCTATCAGATGCGCGGCCTTGAAGGAGGCGAAGGGCCGGTCGGCGTAGGAGCGCTCCCACACCCTGTCCGCCTGCTCCGCCGTTATTATTCCGGCGTCGGCCGCGCCGGTCAGCTCTGTTTTGAGTTTTTTGTAATAGGACATTACTTTCTAAATTATATGATAACCGGATTCCTTTTACAAAACGCCGGCCGTTTTACTTCGCAGCCAGGATAAAGGAGAGAAGGAAAGCGAAGCTGACGACATACATCAGCGGATGCACCTGGCTGAATTTCCTCCCGGCCATTTTTATCGCCGTGTAGCTGATGAAGCCGAAACCGATGCCGTAGCTTATGTTATAGGTCAGCGGTATCCCTATCACCGTCAGGAAAGCCGGCAGGGCCTCGTCGAAATTGTCCCAGTCAATGTCCCTCACGGTTTTCATCATCAGGAAGCCCACGATGATCAGCGCTCCGGCCGTTATGGGGAACATGAAGTAATCGCCGGTGCCGGGCGGAATGACGTCGGCCGGCGGAGTGAAGCCGCTGTTCACGAAAAGGGCGTAATGCAGGGCGTTCGGCAGCCTGTAGCCGCCGCCTATCATCTGTATCAAAGGGATGAAAAAAGCGCACAGGCCGAAAAGCAGCCCGGTCACCACCGCCGAAAAACCGGTCCTGCCGCCCACGGCCACGCCCGCCGCGGATTCCACGTAGGTGGTTATTGAGCTGGAGCCCAGAAGCCCTCCTACGGCGGCCGCGGCCGAATCGACCAGCAGTATTTTATTTATATCCCGCACGGTGCCATTCTGGTTTACAAAGCCGGCCTGACCGCCCACGGCCACGACCGACCCCATCGTGTCGAAAAAATCGGTCAGCATGATGGCGAAGATGGCGAACAGCAGGCCGGGGGCCAGCGCCTGGACCAGCGCCAGGTGCCCGTTCACCGTCTGGAAAGGAGCGAAGAAAGTCCCAAAATCAGGCGCCGCGAAAGCCGACTGCGGGATAGCCGTAACTCCCAGCAGCAGCGCGGCGGCCGCGGCCGTGATTATGCCCCAGAGTATGTCGCCTTTAATTTTGGCGGCCATCAGGAAAGCCGTTGAAAAAAAGCCTATAAGCGTAACCCAGACGTATTTCTGCGAGAAATCCCCGAGCGAGACCAGCGTGATGGGGGCCGGCCTGATTATGCCGCCGTCATTGAGGCCTATGACCGTGATGAAAAGCCCTATGCCGACCCCGATGGCCCTTTTAAGATTGAGGGGGATGGAATTCATTACGGCCTCGCGGAAGACCAGCAGGACCAGCGTGAAAATTATCAGCCCCTCTATAAAGATCACCGACATGCCCACCTGCCACGGCACGTTCGCCTGCTGGAAGCCGATGACCGAGAAAGCCAGCGCCGCGTTTATTCCCATCCCGGCGGCCAGCGCCAGCGGCCTGTTGGAAATGACGCCCATTAAAACGCACATCAGCGCCGCGCCCAGGGCGGTGGCCGTGACCGCGCCGGCGAAGGGCACGCCGGCCGCGGAGAGTATTCCCGGGTTCACGAAAATGACGTAGGCCATCGTCAGAAAGGTGGTCGCGCCCGAGAGGATCTCCGTTTTCAGGCTGGTGTTCCGCTCTCGGAATTTGAAGTGCTTCTCCATAAATATAATCTAGCATTTTTGCTGTTTTTTTGCCCCGGGTGAAAAGCGTTTTACAATCTGCGGCGGCTATTTTATAGAATAAGAAATAACGATGCCCGACCGCGACAGAATTTTAAACATGCTCGGCTGGGGGGCCTTCGCCTTCTCCTGCTCGGTATTTCTCCTGCCGGTAATAAACCCCGACATCTACTGGCATCTTTCCGCCGGCAAATATACGCTGGCCCACCTGGGGCCGCCGCGCGCCGATTTCCTCTCCTGGCCTCTGGCCGGCGCGGAGTGGGTGGATTTTGAATGGCTGCCGCAGGTAGTTTATTACCTGCTGCACAAGGCGGGCGGCTTTAAGGCGCTGCTGCTTTTCAAGGTGGTGCTGCTTACGCTTACGCTGCTGGCCTTCCGCGCCACGGTCCTGCTTTACGGCCGGCGCTCCGCGCTGCCTTTCCTGCTGCCTTTTTTCGCCGCGGCCATAATGCCCAACTGCGACCTGCGGCCCGAAAATTTTACGCTGCTGCTCTTTTCCGTAACGCTTTATTTTCTTGAAAAAAGCCGCCTGGCTCCGGCGCCCGCCGGGTGGCGGTCCAGGGCGGCGGTTTTCGCCTTCTTCGCGCTCTGGACCAATATTCATGCCGGCTATCTTTACGGCCTCGCGCTGCTGGGGCTTTATGCCGCCGGAGAATTCTTCACGGAGCAGCTCCCGTACATCTACGGCCAGGGGCCCTTCGCCCGCCCCGGCAAAAGCCTCGAATACCTGAAGCTCTTTTTTCTGGGCCTCGCCTCGAGCCTGGCAAATCCCTACGGCTGGAAAATTTATTCAGTGATCTTCAATCATCAGAAGTACATAAATACATTGCAGGAAAGCATACAGGAATGGGCCACTTTCGACCTGACCAACGCCTACCAGTGGCCCTATATTCTGGCGCTGCTGGTCGTGCTGGGCAGCTTCGCCGGTTTTCTGCTGCGCCGCAGGCATATGATTTATCCGCACTTTGCCGCTCTTCTTTTCTTCGTCTGGGCCTCGGCTAACCACTCGCGGCATATCCCTTTCTTCATAATAACAGGGCTGGCTTTTACTCTGGCCCTTCCTTGGGAAAAACCGGCATCCGCCCCGAGCCGCCGCGTCCTGGCCTGGGGCGGCGGGGCTCTCTGGCTGGCCGCGGTCTGGTGGTTTTACAGCGGGCTGGTCTGGACGCAGTATACGGGCAAAGCGCAGCTGGCTAAGTGGGGCTCGGAAGGCCTGGCGACTTTCCTGCGGGCCAATAAGGCGGAGCTGGCCGGACTTAAGCTTTATAATTATTGGAGCTGGGGCGGCTGGCTGGGCTGGGAGCTGGGGCCCGACTACAAGCCGTTCATAGACGGGCGCTATCTTTTCCACGACCGCATAACCGAGATCACCGGCCTGAAGGGCAGCGTTCAGAACTGGACCTGGCTGATAGCCAAATATAAATTCGAGCTGGCGCTGATAAAGCTGGACGAGCCGAACGTGCCGATGAAGCAGCGGCTGGCCGGCGGCGGCGAGGCCGTCTACTGGCGGCCGACCTACCTTTTTTACCTGCCGCGCAGGGATTGGGCCGTGATCTACTGGGACTATTCGACCGCGGCGCTGGTGCGGCGCGGGGCCGTTCCCTCGGCCTGGCTGGCGGCGCACGAATTCCGCTACCTCCGCCCCGGCGACAGCCTCAGCCTGCCGGGCCCGCTGCTGGCGGGGGAGATACCGCTGCGCGAACTGCGCCGGGAACTTGGGATCTACCTGCGCTGGCATTCGGCCGGCCACGCCAACTCCGTAAACGGCGAGGTTATCGGGTTTGTGAGAGGGCTTGAGGCGCTTTGCGCCGTAAAGGGGGCTAAATGCGCGAAATGATCTCCGGAGTGAAGTCTCACCCGCTGGCGCTCTTCGCGGATTTCCGCAGGCTTTTTGCGGGCCGCGTGATCTCCGCCGTGGGCGATAAGTTCTTTTCCATCGCCATCGCCTGGTGGGTGCTTTCAAAGGCCGGGGAAAGCTCCAAGTTCCACCTCGGGCTGATAATGGCCGTGAACATCCTCCCGGTGGTGGTCTTCGGCCCGCTGCTGGGCACGCTTTCGGACAGGTCGGACAAGCGCCGGGTGATGCTGGCCGCCGACGCCGCCCGCGCGCTGCTGGTGCTGTCGCTCGCAGTGCTGCTCTGGAGCGGCCGCCTAAACCTTTACTGGCTCTACGCCATCTGCTTCCTTATTTCCGGCTTCGGCCCGCTTTTTGAATCAGCGGTGGCGGCCTCCATCCTGCGGCTGACCTCGGAGGAAAAAATGCCGCAGGCCGTGGCGACGGATTCCTCGGTGATGCAGTTTTCCAATGTGATAGGCTCGGCGCTGGGCAGCGTGCTGATGGCGGCCGCCGGCGTGGCCGGCGCCTTCCTGTTCAACGCGGCGGGCTACGCGGCTTCCTTCGCGGCGGTCTGGGGGATAAGGACGCCGCTGATCCCCGAAGAAAAGACGGAGAGCACCTTTACGGCCGAATTCAAAGAGGGGCTGGCCTATATTTTCGGCAACAAGCCGCTGCTCTGGCTTATCCTGTCATTCGCCGCTTTCAACTTTTTCGTCGGGCCGATCCTCATACTTATCCCGATGATAGTGAAGTTCACGCTGAAAGAATCCGTGACCTGGCTGGCCGTCTTTGAGACCTTTTTCGCGCTGGGCTCTTCGGCGCTCGCGGTCGCGCTCAGCTTCAGGAGCTCGTACGGGAACATCTACCGGTGGTTTTTCTGCTCGCTGCTGGCGGTGGGGCTTTGTTTCGGCGGGCTTTATTTCACAGGCGGGAAATACGCCATCTGCGCTCTCCTATTCGGGGCCGGGGCGGCGCTCGGGGCGGGCAATGCCGTGATCCTGACCCTTTTCCAGGCCACCGTGCCGGACGCCATGAAAGGCCGCTTCTTCTCGGTGCTGACCACCCTGGCCTACGCGGTGCTGCCGGCCACTTTCATGCTTAACGGCATGCTGGCCGAGAGTTTTTCGGTTGGCTTTTCAATAGCCATGAACGCCTCGGCCGTCCTGGCCCTCTCTTTCGCGGTCCTGCTGCTGCCCAGGATAGAGGAGAAAGCCGCTCTATGACAAACAGCGGCTTACGCGGCTTTTCTGCTGCCGGCAGCGGACACGATAAACAGAAAATCGTAGTTGTCCTAGGCATGCACCGCAGCGGTACGAGCGCGGTTATCCGCGGGCTGCAGGCGCTGGGCGTCAAGCTCGGCGACAGACTGATGTCTACGACCGAAGAGGACAATCCCAAAGGTTATTGGGAGGACATAGATCTGACCGCGCTGAATATCGAAATGCTTGGCGCTATAGGCAGCGATCATTATCATGCCGCCGCGATCGATTTGAGAGAGCTGGAAGTTTTACGGGAGAAGGGCTACTGCCTCCGCGCAACTGAACTGCTTCTGCGGAAGGCCGGCGGCGCGCCGGTTTTCGGCTTCAAAGATCCGCGTACGGCAAAATTGCTGCTCTTCTGGAAAGAGGTCTTCAGCCTCTGTCAATTTGAGGTGTATTATGTCATCGCTGTGCGCCATCCGCTAAGCGTGGCCAGGTCTTTGGCTAAACGCGACGGCCTGGAAACGGAGCAAAGCTGTCTTTTGTGGTTAGGCTATGTCCTCCCGAGTCTTACCGGCAGCTCCGGAGATAAGCGGGTTATTGTCGATTACGACCGTCTGCTTGAGGACCCGGAGCGCGAACTTCTCCGGATCGGGAAATGCGCCGGGCTGAACATCGACCCCGCGAAGCTGCGAAACTATCAAAGTGAATTTTTGGACCGGGGGCTGCGGCATACGGTTTATGAGCTGAGCGACTTATCGGCGGAGGCCGGCTGCCCCCCGATCGTGCGGGAGGTCTACGCCGCTTTGCTCGAAGCGGCCTCCGACGGGAAAGATCCTGAAGGCCCGGAGCTGCGGAATGAATTGGCGGGGTGGGCGGCGGAATTCGCCCGCCTCAAACCGCTTCTGCGGCTGGTAGACAGGCTTTTCGTACAAAAGTCGCTCGCCGTACAAACTGCGGCGGACCGCGACAGGCAGATAACCGTTCTATACGGTTCAAACAGCTGGCGGCTGACCAAGCCTTTAAGGTCCCTTTCCCGCCTGCTTGCGGGAGCGTTGAAGTGTGCGGGTAAAGGTGGGATCAATGCCTGAACTGACAATTCAACTCATAGCCGCGATAGTGGTCATCGCTTTTTTCTGCGAATACATGGATTCGACGCTCGGAATGGGCTATGGAACCACGATGGCTCCGGTGCTTATGCTTTTCGGCTTTACGCCTTTGCAGATAGTTCCGGCGATCCTGCTGTCCGAGCTTATCACCGGAGTTTCTTCCGGGCTGCTGCACCATCGCGAAGGTAACGTGAATTTCCACTTCAAGATCCTGAATTTCCAAAGAATTCAAAATAGCCTCAAACTCCCCGAGCCGGTGAATCCCGACTATCACACCTACGGGATACAGGTCTCCACCCATCTTAAAGTAGTTTTCCTGCTTTTATCCACCACGATAGTCGGGGCGATAAGCGCCGTGTTTACGGCCAGGGTTCTTCCCAGGCAATGGACTTCGCTGTATATCAGCCTGATGGTTATCGCTATGGGCGTGCTGATCATCGCCTGCTTTAACAGAAAATTCCGCTACTCCTGGAAAAGGGTCGTCGGGCTCGGGCTACTCGCCTCGTTCAATAAAGGGCTTACAGGAGGAGGCTACGGCCCTCTTGTGGTCAGCGGACAGCTACTTTCCGGAGTAGAGGGAAAAAATGCCGTCGGCATCACTTCCCTGGCCGAGGGACTGACCTGCGTCTTAGGAGTGCTTACTTATTTATTTACGGAAAAAAGCTCCATAGACTGGCGCCTGGCGCCTATCATCATTTCAGGCGCTATTTGCGCCGTTCCTCTTGCGGCTAAAAATGTCAAAGTAATGAAGCCGAAACTCCTTAAAGGCCTTATTGCGGCTCTTACGATAATTTTGGGAATTTTCACGCTGGTCAAAACACTGAAGAATTTTTAGCGGCTGCGCGCAGCTTCCGGCCGATTATGGAAAATTATAGCCTTAGCAAACTGCAGAATCTGGAAACGGAAAGCATCCACATCCTCCGCGAGGTCGCCGCTTCTTTCGAGCGGCCCGTAATGCTTTACTCGGCCGGCAAAGATTCTTCGGTCATGGTCCGCCTGGCGCAAAAAGCTTTCCGCCCGGGAAAGTTCCCGTTCCCTCTTTTACATGTGGATACGACCATGAAGTTCAAAGAAATGTACGGGTTCCGCGACCGTTTTGCGCGCGAGATAGGGGCCGACCTGCGGGTGTATACGTATGCCGACGCCCTGAAGCGCGGGACAAATCCCCGGGAGCTCGGCACCGTTAAATGCTGCTCATTGTTAAAGACCCGGGCGCTTTTAAACGCCTTGAAAGAAGGCGGCTATGACGCCGCTTTCGGCGGGGCCAGGCGGGACGAGGAAAAATCCCGGGCCAAGGAGCGCGTCTTTTCCTTCCGGGACGAACTGGGGCAATGGGATCCGAAGAACCAGCGCCCCGAACTTTGGAATCTTTATAACACTCTTGTTAACAAGGGCGAGCATCTCCGCGTTTTCCCTCTTTCCAACTGGACGGAGCTGGACGTGTGGCAGTATATCCACCAGGAAAAGATACCCGTGGTGCCGATGTATTTCGCGAAAAAGCGGGACGTGGTCGTCAGGGGGGAACAGCTGCTGCCGCTGGACGGACCCGTTGAATTGCGGAAAGGCGAAAAGCCGCAAAAAGTCATGTGCCGGTTCCGGACCCTGGGCTGCTATCCCTGCACCGCCGCGGTGCGGTCCGCGGCCGCGACAATTCCCGAAATTATCCGGGAGCTCATGACGGCAAAAAATTCCGAACGGATCACTAGGCTTATCGACCATGACCAGGATTCTTCAATGGAGCAGAAAAAGAAAGAAGGATATTTTTAATGGGCGCCGCGATCGTTAAGCCGGAAGAACTTCTGATGCGGAGCCGGGGCGCGGAACTTTTAAGGTTCTCCACCGCCGGGAGCGTGGACGATGGTAAATCCACTCTGATCGGACGGCTGCTTTACGAGGCCCGGGGACTTTACGAGGACCAGCTCGCCGCGCTAAAAAAAGACTCCGCGCGTTTCAAGCGCGAAGAGCTGGACCTGTCGTTCGTCACGGACGGCCTTAAAGCCGAGCGCGAGCAGGGCATCACTATCGACGTGGCTTACCGCTATTTTTCCACCCCCAGGCGGCATTTCATTATCGCCGACACTCCGGGGCATGAGCAGTACACCCGCAATATGGCGACCGGCGCCTCGACCGCCGATCTCGCGATCGTCCTGATAGACGCCCAAAAAGGCGTTCTCCCCCAATCCAGGCTCCACGCTTTTATCTCCTCCCTCCTCGGGATAAAACATCTGGTGGTCGCCGTCAATAAAATGGACCTTGCCGGCTATTCCGAAGACGTCTTCCGGAGTATCGTAAAGGATTTTGACGCTTTTTCGGAAAAGCTTAATATCCAGGATTTGGTGTACATTCCCCTGAGCGCGCTGAAAGGCGACAATGTGGTGAAGAGAAGCGGGCGGATGCCGTGGTACGAGGGGCCGCCGCTTTTGAGCCATCTCGAGAGCGTGCATATTTTAAGCGACCGCAACCTCGTCGATCTCCGGTTCCCCGTCCAGTATGTGCTGCGGCCGGACACGAGCTTCCGCGGCTATTGCGGCCGGCTGGCGGGGGGCGTGCTCCGCAGGGGAGACGAGCTCCTCGCGCTTCCCTCGCAGCGGAGAACGCGGGTCCGCTCGATAACCGGGGCCGGGGGCGAGGTCGAGTACGCTTTCGCGCCGCAGTCCGTCGCGGTCACGCTTGAGGATGAGCTCGACGTGACGCGCGGGGATATGCTCGTCCACCCGGCCAATCTGCCGCAGATCCGCCGCGAGGTTGAAGCGCTCCTTGTCTGGATGGACCGCGAACCGCTTACTCCCGGCAAGGTTTACTGGCTCAAGCATACCACGCAGCTCTTGAAATGCTCGGTCGCGCGTCTTCAGTTCCGCATCGACCCCGGCACTTTAAGCCGCCGGGACGCCGCGGTCCTAAACCTGAACGAGATCGGCCGGGTGACGGTGCAGTGTTTCCGCCCGGTCTTTTGCGACGAGTACTCGAAGAACCGGCAAACCGGAAGCTTTATCCTCATAGATCCGCTCACCCACGCGACCGCGGGGGCTGGAATGATCATAGAGAGGGGGAGTCTGCCGGCCACGGACCACCCGGCGGAAGGGTCCGCCGCCGATAGCCGCTTTCTCCTCCCCGGCGAGGGGACCGTTTCACCGGGCGACCGCGAGCGCCTTTTAAAGCAGAAACCAGCGACCGTCTGGCTGACGGGGCTGAGCGGGTCCGGGAAGTCCACGGTAGCGTATGAGCTGGAAAGAAAACTTATGGCGGCGGGGCGCCTGTGCTGCGTGCTGGACGGCGATAATATCCGCTGCGGCCTCAGCCGCGACCTGGATTTTTCACCCGGCGGCCGCCGCGAGAACATCCGCAGGGTGGCCGAAGTGGCGCGGCTGCTGAACGAGGCGGGCCTGATAGTGATAACGGCGTTTATTTCGCCCTGCCGCGAAGACCGCGGACAGGCGGGAAAGATCATAGGAAGCGGGCGGTTTATCGAGGTGTTCCTCGACGCTTCGGTCGAAGTCTGCGAAAAAAGAGACGCCAAAGGTCTCTACAAAAAAGCCAGGGCCGGTCTGATAAAGGAGTTCACGGGAGTGAGCGCCCCGTATGAGGCGCCCGAAGCCCCCGCGCTCCGGCTTAAAACAGGTGAAGAGCCGGCGGGCCTTTCAGCCGAACATATCCGTCTGTATCTGGAACAAAACGGTTTTTTTAAATTTTAAAGCACTAGCGCTGCTTACTTGTTCAGGCGGATGGGGAGAAGGGCTTCGGTCTGGGGGCCGCGGCTCGTTTCCACGCGCATCTGGGAGGCGGAGGTCTTGGTCATTCTCTGGACCTCGGCGCAGCCGCATAAGAAGGCGATGCAGCCGCAGCCGCTCAGGCCGCTGACCGTGAAATCGCCCGCGCCCTGTATCTGATAGGCCACCCTCCCCTCTTCGGAGATCTTCACCTCGTTCTTCCCTTCCATGAAGCTGAAACCGCCGGTCAGGTCGTAGAGGAAATTCACCTGCCCGTTCCCCGCCACCAGGTCTTCCATCTGAAAAGGCTTGCCGTCCTTCGTCGAGCCGGAAACGGGGAGCCCTTCTACGGCGTATTTCTTCCCGAGGCGGTTCAGCACATCCTTGGGCAGGTAATATTGCCTGCCGCCGCCGCTCCGGAGATAGGCTGCGGTGAAGAGGTCCAGGTAGGTATCCTTAGCGTTCGCGGCTTTGCCGAGCGTCGCGTCCGCATCCTCAAAAGTGACTAGGCGCAGGTTCTGCGTGTCGAGCCCGGGGATCCTCCTGGCCAGCCTGGCCAGGGTCGCGGCGTCGGGCTTTGGAAAACTATCGTCTTCTTTGGCCGCGGCACGGGCAGCGGGGCCCGGCGCCGGAATTTCTCCGTAGGCCGCGCCCGCCGCCGCTTTCAGCGTTTGTATGGCCGGCTCCCCCGCGGAGCAAACAGCCGCAAAGAGCGACAGCACCAGCCAGATCGAAAAACTTTTTTTCCCGTTCATGTAAATCTCCATATAATTTGACCCCGTGTTAAGCCAGAAGCTTCAGCAGGCCGGGGATCTTTTGCTCAAGCCGCTGAAGTGTTCCTATCATTAGAGCATAAAGCGCGGCCCGCCCGTATGAGCCGCAGGACCCGCCGGCTTAAGGCAAAAGGCCTGAGTCTAAACGGGACTTTTGTCCCCGGGGGAATTGCTTTGTCGTCTTCTTTCGGTTTTCCTTCGGGATTCCTTCGCAAATAGTATGTATATTATAAGCGGCAGATAATAACGCGAAAGCAAAGCGGGAGAGAAACAAGACTGGCCGCTCGAACCGTGCGGGCGGTTGGGGCATTGCCTTAAGCCTCAGGTTGAGGTGTTTATATCGGCTTACTTTCTTCTTATGAGGCTGATCAAGATATTTTTAATACCGGCGCTTTTCACCCTTCTCTTGGGGACGCAGGCGCTTGAAGCCGCTGAATTTGAAGTATTGGATAAATTCTCGGTGGACGGGTACTCCGTGCTCAGGGGCTCCGCTGATATTTCCGGCGGCGGCTTCGCCGTGGGCGGCTCCACTTTTGTCGTAAAAGCCGGCAATGTGGGGATCGGGACTACGAGTCCCGGGGCGAAGCTGGATGTCATTCAAGCGCTTGCCGGTAAAACCTATGGCGCAAGGATCGTGTATTCCGGCGGCGTCGCATCTTCATGGTATACGGACGGCTTAAATATCTCCGGCATCGGCGCGGACGATAATCAGGCTTTCGCTCTTCGCACGGCGGATATCAACAGATTATACATATCAAATTCCGGCAGCGTCGGCATCGGGACTATGGCGCCGAATGCGAGATTGGACCTGGGAGCCAGTTACGGGGCCAGCGGCGAAAAATTTCTTATTTATAATGATGACACTTCAAATGCCTTGGCAGGGACAAAAATGGGGTTCTATCTCGACAGATTCGGCGCAAATAATCTGACCCTCGTATTTCCGGAAGCGCCGTCAGCTCCGGGAAGTTTAGTAATAGCCGCAAAGGATACGTCCGGGACAACAATAAACCCGTATATAACTGTGAAGGGTTTAACCGGCAATGTGGGCATAGGGACGACGGCCCCGGGCGAGAAACTTACCATTACCGGAGCGGGAACCGGTTATGTCGCCGGCATAACGACAGATGGGGCTTCACAAAGGGGCCTAATCGTGCGAAATTCTCAAGCCGCCACCACCTCGGGGGGGACGGGCCCGGCGATAATCCTGCAAAACACTTCCGGCACGGCGAATAATTTCGCGGCGCTCGCTTTCGCGGGGACCGGAACATCGATCGGCTATATATCGGGACAGATCACCGACCACGCAAACTCCTATGGCAATTTAGTTTTCACCACAAGAGGCGCCGACGGATGGAATGACCGAATGACGGTCACAAGCGCCGGCAACGTCAGCATCGGGACCCTGGATTCCAACGCCAAACTGGAAATAGCCGGGATGGGCGCCGCGAACGCGACCGCCATAAGAATTGACAGCCAGGACACCTATAAAAGGGACATTTTGTTTACGGAGTTCAATACAACGGCTTATGGCGGCATAATACGCTATGACAGCGGCGGCGACATCCTTCAAATTGTCACACTGGAGAACAGTGTCGAAAAACAGGGGATCGCTATCGCAAGGGCGACAGGCAATGTCGGCATCGGCACGACGGCGCCCTCCGCTACCGCTAAATTACACGTCGCGGGCGATATCATCGGCAGCGCCCAGGTCTTCAGGGCTTATCTGACCGCCAGCTTCTCAAAAGCGGCCGCATGGGAGAAACTGCCGTTCAATGCGACCGCCTACAATACGCTCAGGGGAACGTTCGATACGGGCCTCAACCGGTTCACCGCCTCGCGGGCCGGGTACTACCAGGTCAGCGTAACGGGTTATAGTTCCACGGCCGGCTCGGGCAGCGAGCGCTACGGCTTCTCAGTCGCCAAAAACGGGACCCCCGAAACAATCGCCGGCGGTAATTATTCCGCGGCCGACACGCCTTTGGGCGGGCTCACCATGATCCTCTATCTCAACGGCTCTACGGATTATGTGGAGATACAGATGTACTCGGCTATTCCCGCGATATTAAGCGGCGGCGCCGGCCAATATGGAATGGCCTGGTTCATGTCCTACCTCGGATCCTGAGCTGATATTTTTTTACGCCGGGTTCGGGATATCTATGAATTCGGTCTTTACCCTGAATTTCTTTTCAAGCACTTCCGCCAGCGCCAGCACGCCGGGTTTCTCGGTGTTGTAGTGGCCCGCGGAAATGAAATTAGCGCGGCTTTCGCGCGCGAACTCCTGCACGAATTCTCCCGCCTCGCCGGTGATGTAGAGGTCCAGTCCGGCGGCCGCGGCCTGCACGAACATCCGGGCCGCGCCGCCGCTGACCACGCCGGCGGTTCTTATTTTTTCAGTTCCGAACCTGAAGCAGAGCGGCTCCGCGTCGAGCTTTATGGCCAGCGCGGCGGCTATGTCGCCCATGGAAAGGGGCCTGGCGAAAGTACCGCTGAAGCCTATGGTCTCACCGTCGTAAACGCCGAAGGGTTTCAGGCTCCCGGCGCCGAGCATTTTAAGCAGCCGCGCGTTATTCCCGCAGACGGGGTGCTTGTCCAGCGGCAGATGCCAGGCGCAGAGGGACAGCCCGCCGCCGAACAGCGCCTCCAGCTTGCGCTTCAGGGGGCCGCAGAAAGGCTGGGAGCGGCCCCACAGCAGGCCGTGGTGGACTATCAGCATATCCGCGCCTCCGGCGGCCGCGCGCCTGATGCATTCCAGGGACGCGGAAACGCCGAAGGCGATCTTTCTCACTTCGGCCCGGCCCTCGGCCTGCAGGCCGTTCTGCGACGAATCTTTTATGTTTTTCGAGTCCAGGTAGGAATCCGCGAAAGAAACTATTTTATCCCTGTCAGCCATATGACCTCCGTTGCCGCGCCTTCCCCTGCACTCTCACCTGCTGCCGGGCCGCACCGCGTAGATGTAGCCGTTGTCTATTTCTTCCGCCAGATAATCCGCGATAGTAAAGCCGCCGCCGTCCTTCGGGGCCAGCAGCAGCGCGGCGTAGCCCCAGAGCGCCGGGTTGCCCTTCAACAGCGCCGCCGGCACCCGCACTACTATCTTTCCCTCTTCCGTTTTAACCGGGAGGGTCCCGGCGGAGACGGGGCCTTTGGGCGTTACTCTGTAAAACGTGGCGCCCGCCGGCGTCGCCTCAAGGGCGTATTCCCAGGCGTTCTCCGGGAAAAACCGCAGCGGGCGGCCTTCGAGCGGCCGGGCCATGCCGGCGCGCGGGCGGTGGTTTACGTCGATGTACAGGTCCAGCCTTATATGGCTGAAGCCGGAAGGCTTTTTGAAGGCGTTGTCCGTTTCGAGCGGGATAAACTTGAAGAGGATGCCTTCCGGGTCCGACTGCACGCTGAGTCCGGCCAGTTTCCAGATGCGGTTGGGGTCGGCGGTTTCCGGCAGTCCGGGAGTCTTTGCGGGAGGCAGCGCGGGCCTGGAGACGTTCTTGAGTTCAAAGCCGCCCGGCAGCGCGGTCACCTGTATCTTTTCGTCCTGCGCCGGGCCGGAGGCGGCGTCGGCCAGGCTTGAAAATACCCAGGGCGGAGGCGGCTTCTGCATCAGGCGGTAGGCGTTGCCCAGCGAGCTCCTTATTTCTATTTCGGTTTCGCTGGCGTCCTCCGCGTCGGCGGAGGCGAGGGCCCGCAGCTTTCCTCCGTCCTCCGCGGAAAAATACTCTTCGAAGGCCGCGGACGCCTGCGCGTAATTTCCCTGCGCCGCGTTGAGGTGCAGCATAAGGGCGGCTCTTGTCTGGGCCATGGCCGCGAGCGCTCCGGTCTGGACCGCGGCGGAAGCCCAGGGCGTATAGTCGCCCTGCCAGGGCAAGACCGCCGCCGCTATGTCGGCGGGGGCCGCCGCGGTGGAGACCAAGAGCTTAAGCGCCTCGGAGACGGTCAGCCTTACTTGAGGCGCGGGAGCTTTCAGCCCGGCGAGCAGCCTGGCCCGCAGCGCCGCGGGATCGGACGCGGAGGTCTCGTCGAACAGCGTGAAGACCGGCCCGCCCGAGGCGGACGGGGCTGTCGAGAAATTAATAAAAGGCACGGCGTAAACGCCGCCGGCTTCCGGCAGCGGGGCGGCCGCGGCGGCCAGCGGGCCGCAGGCCAGCCACTTTATGCCCAGGGCTTTCGCCAGCGGGAAATAATCCGCGACTAGGCCGCCGGGCGGGCTGACCAGGCCGGCGGGCGTTTTGTTCAGGGTTTTGAGCGCGGCCTCTCTGGCCAGGCCCAGGCGCAGCGCCAGGAAATATTGGTCGGTCTGGAAAGCGGCCGTGGACAGTTTTCCCGACCAGTTCACCTGCGCGGCGGCGGGATAATAAAGCAGCGGCAGCGGGGGGTCGCCGGCGGGACGCAGGGCAAGTTCCAGCCTGCCCTCTTTTTCAAGTTTTTTAACGCGCGCTTCCAGGTTCCTGGGAAGCGAGGAAAGCGCGGCCGTCAGCCGCAGGCCGCTGTTCAGCTCCAGCGCGGCTACGACCTCCTCCAGCCCCGCGGTGTCGGAGGGGACCCAGAGCGCGACTTGCTGCGCCGCCGCCAGGCAGGGAAAAAAAAGAGTGAACGTCAGCGCCGCGAGGGTTTTACGCATATTGGCCACGATAGTTGTCCTGTTCGCTAAAGTGAATAATTCAGCCCGGGTTATTTTACTACCAGGACCGAGACCTTGCGGCCGGCTTCGAAGTCGGTGTCCGGGTTGAGGGGGTCAAGCACGTCCTGGCCGTCGATGTGGCAAAGATATTTGTATCTGCCGGGCGGCAGAGGCACCAGCGCTTCCCAGGTCTTGCCGTTCGTTCTTGTGAGGGTCAGGGTTTCCGGGTTCCACTTGTTGAAATCCCCGGAGATCTTGACCTCCTTGGCGCCGGCCAGCTTTATGGAAAATTTCACGAACCGCAGTTCGGGCTGCGGCGGCTCGTCCGGCCTTTCGGCGCGGGGCCGCAGGGGGGGGAGGAGCCCTGTCCGGGAGGGTTTAATGTTGGCCACGCTCCAATGGCCCACAAAGCTGAAGTACGTCTTGATGGCGTTGTTGAAAAGCACGCTGGGCACGCTGACCAGCGCGAAGGCGGCCGCGGCGATAAGTATCAGCAGCGCTTTGCGTTCAATCACCCGGGGCCTCCAGTCTCGGCCTTATCCGCGTCTCCGCGCCGAGCCGCTCGGCCAGGGCTTTGAATTTCTCCGTGTCTATGTCTTTGTCCTCCACCGCGGTGACAAAAATCTCAGGCAGCAGCAGCGAAGCTTCTCTTATGAATTCCTTCACCTTTTCATAGCCGTCGGAGGCCCAGGGCTCCAGCGGCCGCATAAGCGCGAGCCACTGGGCGGGGTCCGCCGTGTTAAGGCTGACATGCACGGAATCAATAAGGCCCTTCAGCTCGGGGACCACGTTGCGCCCCCAGACGGCGTTCGCCAGGCCGTTGGTGTTCAGCCGCACCTTCAGCGCGCGCGGCAGCGGCGCGGCGCGGCCGTTTTTTATCATGCGGGCGCAGGTGAGCATGGCCTCAAGGCGCATGGTAGGTTCGCCGTAGCCGCAGAAAACGAATTCCTCAAAAGGCGCCGCCGCCCACTCTTCCTTCGCCAGCGCTATAACCTCCGCCGGGGAGGGGTCAGCGCCGCCGAGGTTCAGGTTGCTGCCGCGGTAGTCCATCTTCCAGGTGTTCTTGACGCAGAAAACGCAGGCCGTAGGGCAGCGGTTGGTGAGGTTTACGTAGAGGCCGTTCTTATAACGGTACACGATGCTGGGTTTGGGGCTTTCCATTTATAAGTTCCGCGAAAACTGTTTCTCCGCTTCGCTATTCCGCCGTTTATTATTCTATCATTTAGGAATGAGGATTTTAATATCTCTTAATACATTTAAAGGAACGCTGACCGCCGCCGGGGCCGGCGCGGCCGCGGCGGGAGCCGTCAGGCGGGTGTGCCGGGGGGCGGACGTCGAGGCTCTTCCCATCGCCGACGGCGGCGACGGGCTGCTCGAGGCGCTGCGCCCGTCGCTGGGCGGAAAAATAATACAGAGCCGCGTGGAGGGGCCGCTGGGCGAAAAGGTGACGGCGCGCTGGCTGATGACCGGGCGGACGGCCGTTATAGAAATGGCCGAAGCTTCGGGCCTGGCGAGAATGGGGGCCGCCGGGCTGCGGCCGCTTGACGCTTCCACCCGCGGAGTGGGCCGGCTGCTGGCGGAGGCCGCGCGTAAAGGGGCGCGGGAGCTCATAGTGGGCCTCGGCGGCAGCGCCGCCAATGACGGGGGCGCCGGCTGCGCGCAGGCTTTCGGTTTTTCGCTGGCGGACTCCGGCGGGCGGCCCGTTGCGCGGGGGGCGCGCGGCCTGGCCGCCCTGGCAGCTATCCTCCCGGGGCGGAGCGGGGCCCTGCTCAAAGGAATAAAAGTGACCGGCCTTGCCGACGTGAGGAACCCTCTTTGCGGCCGGCTCGGCTCGGCCAGGGTGTTCGGTCCGCAGAAAGGGGCGGGTCAGCAGGAAGTTGAATTTATCGGGAAAGCCCTGCGCAATTACGCGCGCGTGATAAGAGAGTGCCTTGGCCTGGACGTTTCGAAACTGCGGGGGGGGGCGGCCGCCGGCGGCCACGGGGCGGGGCTGGCGGCTTTTTTCGGGGCGGAGCTGGCTGACGGGGCGGCTTTCGTGCTGGGCCGGACCGGATTTGAAGAAAAACTTGCCGGCGCGGATCTGCTTATAACCGGCGAGGGCTGTTTTGACCGCCAGACTTTTTACGGCAAGGCGCCCGGAGCGGCGCTGGCGGCGGCGGCGAGGCTGGGCAAGCCGGCCATCGTGGTCTGCGGGGTTTCGCTTATTAAAGATCCCCGGGAACTGAGGAAGCGCGGGGTTCTGGGGGTTATAGAGGCCGGCCTTACCCCTTCTCCGGGCGCGGCGGTCGAAGCCGCGGTCAGAAAAGAGCTGCCCGCTTTGCTGTTAAGACTGAAGGGAAAAATATCATAAATTTAGTGTTATGAAGTGTCTGGTGCGGTTGCTGTTTTTGGTGATTTGAGTTTGTGCTCTAATTTTAATAGTATATATATCTTCAATGGAGAGCGAGGCCGGCCAAAGTCCGGGCCGCAGAGCTGTTTTTAAAGAGAGGCTTAAATGAGTTCCCACCAGTCAAACCATGTTTCTTTCGGCACGGATGGTTTCCGCGGCGTCATTGCCAGGGATTTTACCTACGACGTGGTACGGAAAGTGGCGCAGGGCATGGCTGATTACCTGTCCTATAAATATATGCGTACGGAGAAACCTACCGTGGCCGTCGGCTACGACAGGCGCTTCATGTCGGACCGCTTCGCCCTGACAATGGCGGAAATACTTGCCGTTAACGGTTTTGACGTCACCCTCAGCGCCACCCCGCTGCCGACCCCGGCCGTGAGCCTGCTTACCGCCAGGGGCTACGGGATAGGGGTTGTGATAACCGCCATCCACAATAACCACTATTATAACGGCATTAAGGTCAAGCAGAACGGGCGCTCGGCCCCTCCCTCGGTTACCGCCGAGATAGAGAATTACGTGGCCAAAGCGGTGCCCATGAAACCTTCCGGCGCGCCCGTGCCCGTAAAAGATTTCCGCCCGGCCTACCTGGAATACCTCAACTCCAAGGTGCCGGCCGCAAAGATGCTGGCCAAACTCAAAGGGCCGGTGGTGATAGACTTCATGTACGGCGTGGGCGCGGAAACCGCTGGCGAGCTTTTTAATTCAAAAAGCGTGATAAAGCTCCGCGAGAGGCACGACCCCCTCTTCGGCGGCATCTCCCCGGAGCCGGTGGAAAAGAATCTGCAGGACCTGACGGCCGCGGTGAAAAAGCACAAGGCGCTGTTCGGCGTCGCGCTGGACGGGGACGCCGACCGCTTCGCGCTGGTTTCCGATAAGGGTCAGTACATGACGCCCTGCCAGACCGCCCCGCTGCTGCTGGAATACCTGCTTTCAAAGGGGCAGTACAAGGGCAAAATAGTGCAGGCCGTGTCCATGGGCTTTCTTACCAAGCGCATAGCCCGCGCCGCCGGCCTGCCTTTCGACGAAGTCCCGGTAGGCTTCAAGTACATAGCGGAGAAGATGCTCTCCGAGGACGTGACTTTCGGGGTCGAGGAATCGGGCGGCTATGCCTGGAAAGGGAATTTGCCGGAGCGCGACGGGGCGCTGACGGCGCTGTTCGTGCTGGAGCTGGCGGTGAAAACCGGCAAGCCGGTCTCGGCGCTATACGCGGAGATAGAGAAAAAGTACGGCAAGTCCTGCTTCGTCCGCAGGGACTTCAAACTGGAGAAGGCCATCCCCAATAAGCACTCTTTCGCGGTAAAGATAAAAAAGAAGCTGCCCAAGCTGCTGCTGGGGCACAAGATCACCGACACTAACACCATAGACGGACTTAAGATAGTGCTGGATAACGACTGGTGGGTGCTGATGCGGCCGTCCGGCACGGAGCCGCTGCTGCGCACCTACGCGGAGACCGACAGCCAGGAGAATACGAAGAAGCTGCTGGACCTGGCCTTCAAACTGGTAGGCTGAGTAAATTGGTATAATTTAAGTATAAATTCAGGAGGACAGAACATGAACTTCAAAGGCAAGAGGTATGTCAGCTCGGAATCGGTGACCGAAGGCCACCCCGATAAAGTGTGCGACCAGATTTCAGACGCGGTCCTTGACGAGATAATGAAGAAAGACCCCGCCGGCCGCGTCGCCTGCGAGACCTTCATCACCCGCGGTATGGTAGTGGTAGGCGGCGAAATAACCACCAAGACCTATGTCGATATCGACACGCTCGCCCGCCAGGTCATAAAAGATATCGGCTATACCCACGCCAAATACGGCTTCAACTACGAGACCTGCGCCGTCATCAACGTGATCGGCCGCCAGTCCCCGGACATCGCCCAGGGCGTGGACACCGGCGGCGCCGGCGACCAGGGCCTGATGGTCGGCTACGCTTCGGACGAGACTCCGGAACTGATGCCGCTGCCCCTGCAGCTGGCCCAGCGCCTCTCCATGCGCCTCGCCGAAGTCCGCAAGAAGAACATCCTCCCCTACCTCGGCCCCGACGGCAAAACCCAGGTGACCGTGGAATACCACGACGGCAAGCCCGCGCGCATCGAGACCATAGTGGTCTCTTCCCAGCACACCGAAGAGATCCTGGACAAGAGCGGCCGCCAGATAACCGAGAAGTCCCGGAAAGAGATCATCGACGCCGTCATTACCCCGGTGATAGACAAGCGCATGATAGATAAAGACACCAAGATCTACATCAACCCCACCGGCAAGTTCGTCGTCGGCGGGCCCCAGTCCGACACCGGCGTGACCGGCCGCAAGATCATAGTGGATACCTACGGCGGCGTGGCCCCGCACGGCGGCGGCGCTTTCTCCGGCAAGGACTCCACCAAGGTGGACCGCTCCGCGGCCTATATGGCCCGCTATATCGCCAAGAACATCGTGGCGGCCAGGCTCGCCCGCGAATGCACCGTGCAGCTGGCCTACGCCATCGGCGTGGCCGAGCCCGTCGGCCTCTACGTGGACACCCACGGCACCGGCGTCATCGCCGACGAGAAGCTGTCCAAGATAGTGCGCTCCAGCTTCGATCTTACGCCGCGCGGCATCATCAAGACGCTGAAGCTGCGCGCTCCTATCTTCCGCAAGACGGCCTCCTACGGCCATTTCGGCAGGCCCGGCTTCGAGTGGGAAAAGACCAATGCCGCGGAAATGCTCAAAAAGAAAGCCGCCGGCCAGCCCAAGAGCGAGTGCGCCTGCTGCTGTTAGCCGCAGCCGGGCAGTGAGCCGCGGGACAAATTAAAAGTTGTCCAGCCGTTAGCGGCCGGGGTTAAAAAAGGGGGGGAGATTTATGAGAGTACTGTTGATAGACGATAACGCGCTTACCAGATACACCATCAAGTCTTTGCTTGAAAAGCTGGGGCATGAAGTGGTGGCCGAGGCCGAGGACGGCCCCGGCGCGCTAAAGTACTTCGGGGAATTAAAGCCCGACGTGGTTTTTCTGGACCTGATACTGCCGGGCATGTCGGGAGAGGAGATCCTGGCCGCCCTGCGGGTCACGAACCCCGCGGTGCGGGTCGTGGTCGTGACCGCCGTGGCGCAGGACGAGCTGGACCGCCGCCTGACGGGCAAGGGCGTGAGTTTCATCCTGCGCAAGCCGTTCTCTTTCGACGCTTTCAGAGTGCTTATGAAGGAGCTGACAGAAGCCTGACATGGACGTAAAAACCAGCCAAAGATTAGAGCGGGCGGCGGCGGCAGGCTTTGAAAAATGCGTGTCCAAGCTTTCCCGTATCTCGGCCGGGGAGTGGAGCGTGGCGGGCGTGCGGGTTTCCTGCCGCAGCATGGAGGAGGCTATTAAGGACCATGCCTCCAGGCCGGGCGGCACGGGGGCGGCGGTGTATTTCGAGGTGGGGGGAGAATACCCGTTCACCTCCATGGTGATCTTCCGGCCGGAAGACATTGAGACGATCTCCCGCGGCTTCCTCGGTTTTTCCTTTTCAAAGCTGCCGAACCTCAATCAGGCGCAGGAGCTGCTGCTTTCCGAGCTGGGAAATATAATACTGAACGCGCTCATAGGCTCTTTTTCCAACGCCCTCAAGCGCAGCTTCCTGCCTTCGGCCCCGAAGTGCGTGCAGGGCGAGACGCCCTTCCTCCTGGAGGCGCTGTGGGTTTCCCTGGGCCAGACCGGGAGGCATAGTCTGGTTACCGTAATGCTGGACCTTAAATGCGACGATAAGGTCACCACCAGCGAAGTTATCACCGTCATACCGGAGAATATGGAGGCGGCCCTGGCGGCCGTGCTCGAAGCCGCCGAGTGAATTTAACGGAGAACAATAATGAACATAAGTTTTAAGCCGCGCTTTCTGGTCTGCGCTTTTTTTCTTTGCGCCGCTTATGCGGTTCCGGCCTTCTCCCAGGTGGAGATCGCCAAAGTCGACTGGGAAATTTCGAAGCTGACGGGCAAGATCCGCTCGCCTTACGGCCCGGTCAAGGAGCTGCGCGCCGCGCCGGAGCTTAGCTTCTCGGATTATTTGCGCGCCATAGTGACGCTGCGCAATCCCTCCGTAAAGCCGGTCGAGGGGCTGGTGCTGCGCTACGCGCTGAGCCTCCGCCTCCTGAAGATCGGCGAAGCGCCGGAGAAGGCTTTCTGGTGCGTGCCGTTCTATGTGGAAGAGGTGCGCGTCGCCAAAGTCAACCCGTCCTCCGAAAGGCAGGCCAGGGTCATCCGCTTTGAGCTGCAAACCCAGCTTAATAAACTCAGGAACAGCGGCTTTACGCCGTCGGCCCTCAAGATGGACATTATGCTGAATCCCCGCCAGGGCGACGAGCCGGCGGCGATACTCCGCGAGGCCGTCATAGAAATACTTAAACCATAGCTACGGAGTTCCGCAATGCTTGACATCAAACTTATCCGCTCCAACCCGGAAAAGGTCAGGGCCGCCATGGCCGACCGGGGCGGGAACTGCCTCCCCGCCCTCGAACAGATCATAGGAAAGGACTCCGCCCACCGCGCGGCCCTCTCCGAGCTGGAGGAGCTGCGCTCGAAGCGCAACGAGGTCTCGAAAAAAATCCAGGTCGCCAAAGCCACCGGCAACGAGGCCGCCGCGCAGGCCGCCATGGCCGAGGCCAACGCCGCCAAGGAAGCCGTTAAAGCGCGCGAAGAAAATACCGCCGCCCTTGAAAAAGAGCTGAACGCCCTGCTTCTCAGCATCCCCAACCTGCCGGATCCCTCCGTGGTAAAAGGCGGCGGTCCGCAGGACAATAAAATAGTTTCCGAGGATATTTCCAACAAGCGGGAGTTCGGCTTCAAGCCGCTGGACCATCACGCGGTCGGCGAGAAGCTCGGCATGCTCGATTTTGCCGCGGCCACAAAACTTTCCGGCTCGCGTTTCGCGCTGCTCAAAGGCCTGGGCGCCAGGCTTGAGCGCTCCCTTATACAACTGATGCTGGATATCCACACCGTAGAGCACGCTTACACCGAGATCTTCCCGCCTTTCCTTGTGACGGCGGAAACCATGACCGGCACCGGCCAGCTTCCAAAATTCGAGGAAGACCTCTATAAAATAGCGGCTGAGCCCCCGCTGTATCTTATTCCCACCGCTGAGGTCCCGCTTACCAATATGTACCGCGGCGATATCCTGAAGGAGGACGACCTCCCCGGGCGCTTTACGGCCTACACCGCGTGCTTCCGGCAGGAGGCCGGCTCCTACGGCAAGGATACCCGCGGGCTGATACGCAACCACCAGTTCAATAAAGTGGAGCTGGTCTGGCTTACCCGCCCTGAAGATTCCATGGCCGCGCTGGAGAAGCTGCGCGCCGACGCCGAAAAAATACTTAAGGTCCTCAAGCTTCCCTACCGGGTGCTGGAGCTCTGCACCGGGGATATGGGTTTTTCCTCGGCTAAAACCTACGATCTTGAGGTCTGGCTGCCCGGCGAGGGGGCGTACAGGGAAATTTCCTCCTGCTCCAACTGCGGCGATTTCCAGGCGCGCCGCATGAACACGCGCTTCAGGCGGGCCGAGGCCGGGAAGACCGAGTTCGTGCACACGCTCAACGGCTCCGGCCTGGCGGTGGGGCGCACCTTCGCGGCCGTACTGGAAAATTACCAGCAGGAGGACGGCTCGGTCGTAGTGCCCGAAGCCCTGCGCAAATATATGGGGACGGATAAGATAACATTATGAAAAAGCTGCTCCTGACCGCGGCGCTGGCCTTCTGCGCCTCGGCGGCCCTGGCCGCCGCGCCTAAGTATGAGCCCCTGCCGGAGGAGCTGCGGCTCCTCTCCAAAAAGGGGATCGACGCCATCTACGCCGTAGACCTTGAAGAGGCGCAGAAGCAGTTCAATCTTGCCCTGGAGAAATATCCCGACCACCCCTTCCCCCATTTCGGGATAGCGATGGCCAAATGGGCGCATCTTGAGTACCTGGAAGACGAGTCCGATCCGAAGCTCGACAAGGAGTACGCCGAGCTTACCGACAAGGCCGTGGACGTCGGGCTTGCGTGGATAAAAAAACATCCCGGCGACGCCAACGCCTATCTGGCGGTGGGCGGGATCTACGGCCTGCGGGCGCGGCTGGCCATGCTGCAGCACCGCTGGATAAAAGCGTACTTCAACGCTAAGAAAGCGATCTCCAATACGCGCAAAGCGGCCAAGATAGACCCCGAGCTTTACGACGCCTACCTGGGGCTCGGGATGTACGAGTATTATGCCGGCACTTTGCCGGGGGTGATTAAACTGCTGTCCAAGCTCGTGATGAGCGGCGACGCGGAGAAGGGTCTGTCCTACCTGAACCTCTGCAAGGAAAAAGGTTTCTTTAACGCCCTGGGCGCGAAACTTCTGCTTATTGAAATTTACACCCAGCCCGGCGGCAAATACGCCAATACCGAGCTGGCCGTAAAGTGGTCGCGCGAGCTGCGCGCCGCGTACCCGGTGCATCCGCAGATGCATTTCGTGGAGATCGTCTCCCTTTACGAGGATAAGAAATACGACGAATCGCGCAAAGAGTCTCTGGTGTACCTTAAAGCCGTGAACGACGGCGTTCCCGTCTACCGGCGGCGGTATCTGCCGCGCGTCCTTACCGCTATCGGCACCACCTACCTGGTGGAGAAAAAGTACGACGAGGCCGCCGACTATTTCGCAAAGGCCGCGGCCACTATTAAAGAAGATTCTTCGCTGCCTCCCGCGCGCTGGGCGGTCTGGGCTATCGTCAGGCTTGCCAATGTGCAGGACCTGCTGGGCGCCAGGGACAAGGCCGTGAGGCTTTATAAAGAGGCTAAAACTTACAAAGACGAATGGGGTTTCGACGAATTTATAAATAATTACCTTAAGAGACCCTTCTCGGAAGCCGAGCTCCCCGGCGCCCTCCCCCCGCCATAATATAAAACTTGCGCTTGCCGGAGTTAAAACAGCCGCGGGCCGGGCAGGGGTTGCTCTGAAGCCGCTTTGGGGAGGGGGGCCCCGCTTCGGGGGGAACCGCGCAAC
>CAIQNV010000146.1 GCA_903873295.1 uncultured Elusimicrobia bacterium | reverse complement strand
TCGGGCATCTCTCCTCCTGGTTAAGTTGTCTAAGCAACAAACTTATACCAGAAAGGCGGGATGCCCCTCTTTTCTTTACTTCATCACGAGGTCAATAGTGACATAGTCATGGGTATGCACTGTAATTCCAGAAGAACCATAAAAATAGACCTTGAAAACGAGCCGGCCGGGAGCTATAATATATGCAGGAGACGACAGTAGGAAAATCGGCGCTGCCTACGGCGTGGTTAGCGGACTTGTCCGAGATCCATGGAATGAGGGGAAGAGCCGTCCCTCCGTCTCTGTTAACTGAGCGTGTTCTAAATAAGGACGCGCTCATTTTAATTTCCCATCTAGCAGAATGTAACGCGACTCTGCAAGGTTATAGGCGTTAACGTCACCGGCGGTTATAAAAAGATTCACGGGCTGCTGCAGGCCGCGCAGGTTATAATTAACTTCTATAACGGCTTTCCCGGCTTTGGTCTCGGCGGTACGCACCACGTACAGGATGTTGTTATTCACCTTATCGTAAAGGACAGCGTCGTAATTTGAGATGTACGACGGAAGTTTTTTTAACTCCTCTATCGTTATGGCCTGGCCGCGCTGTAGTTTTTTCTGGCGCTGCGTGTGCCGAATGCCTATATCGTCAGCGATTATCAAGGGCGACTCCGGTTTAAGTCCAAGTTCGGTTAGCTTTTCGAAAACAGCCGGCTTCATCCAGCCTAGGGTAGCGACGAAACCGTTGGTGGTTTTGCGCGCCAGGATGCCGTCCACCCATTCCGGCCATACTTTTGCCACCAGATTATTCTTCGCCAGGTCCGCCAGTACGGTGCGGCGGCCGGCCAGCGGCAAGGCCTGGGCGCTTTGCCAGGATCGCGCGTCCAGTGCCCAGGCCTGGCCGGGGTTGTAGTTCCAGCCCAGGCCGGTTGAAACTTTCTCCCCGGTTAAAGGATCCTTGTATACCGAGATCTGCTGATCTTCCTTAGTGCGCCTATTCGGCGTGCGCGTCTCTTCGGTGATGCGTCCGGCGGAGGATTCAACAGTCAGCCCCATGCGCTTTACCTGGTCTTCGGTAAGTTTGCGTACGCCACAACGGCAACCCCAGTCCAGGGGCGGCCAGAAGGTGTTCCAGAACGGATCATCCCAGCGGAACACTTTGCCGTTCAGCCGGCGGTGTGTAGGGCGGGTGTGGGCGTCGATAACGCAGATAAATTGCCAGAACGGGCGCTCCGGGGCGGACTCCACAAAGTCCTGGTAACGGGCGGCGCTCTCTGCGGTGGCCATGTTTGTGCGGTAGATCAGTTCCAGCCGGCGCGGGCTGCCCAACTGCACCATCCGCTCTTTGCCGGTTCCCGGATCCACCATCTTCTTCTGGCCCCACCAGCCTTTAGCCTGCAGCGTGGGCTCCATGGACTTGCGAAACTCCTGCACCGTCATGCCTTTCTTCATGGCGTCCTGCACGGCGCCGTGAATATCTTTCAGCACGTCCACCTGCATAGCCTTGGCCACGGCGAAGGCTTTGGCGTGGGCGTCTTCCCAGACGGTGTGCCAGTCGAACGACGGGAAGTAGTTGGTCCTGCCGGCCAGATAGCGCAGGGCTTCCTTGGGCTCCAGGCCGATGGCATAATGCAGGTCCGGTGTGTCGGGCATATCAGTTTTTGTTCGCGGTTATACGGCCCCAGATGTCAGCCACGTAGAGGGCGCGGGCAAGGGTGTCCTGGAACTGTTTACTGTCCATCTCGGGGTAGGCGGCTATGAGCCCGGCTTCTATTTCCTCGTAGGTGCCGCCGGCCTTGATGGCGTCCATCACTGGGGCCAGCACGCCTTCGAGCTGGGCCTGTAGGGCCGCGGGATCCAGCTTGTCGGCCGCGGCCATAACAGGATCCACGGATGCAGCCGGTACGGCTGGGGTAGGGGCTTTGCCGGCGAACTGGGTGGCGGGCTGGCCGCCGGGGATGGGCGGCGTGCTGGCGGCGGCGGGGTCCACCAGGTCGAAGTCCTCGGGCTTCAGATCGTACTCGCGCTGGATGTAGGCCGGCTTAAAGCGCACACCGATCTTGGTGAGCAGTTCGTCGCGTTCGGCTTGCGCCATGTCCACATCCTCGGGGGCGTACAGGCTGAAGACGGGGGCCGGCTCGTTCGGGAAGTTGAGCTCGCAGGTCCAGTTAATAAGTTGCTGGAAGGTGCGCTCCACTACCTTTTTATCTCCGTCCACGATGTCGCGGCGAACTTCCATGTGGGTTTTGGCGGCCGCGTAGCTGCCTTTGTCGCCTACGTCGGTGGTGAGGGTTTGGCCCAGGAGGCCCTTTGAGATGGACTTCTCGCAGTAGGCCAGGAAGCGTTCGTAAGCGTCTATAGAACCGCCGGAGGCAGCGAAGTCTTTTATCTCCACGGAAGAATCGTCGGGGATTACGGCGATGGCGTCGCGCACCATATTATCCAGCATGTACATTAGGTCCGCGACTTCAGCCTCGCCGGTGCCACGCGGGGTTTTGGCTACGGCGTGGGGAGTGCCATATTTCTCGATGAAGACAGCCCAGAATTTAAAGCCGGCCTTTTTAAAAGTGGCCGGCCAGAAGACGCGGCTGAGAACAGGCTGGCCGTAGGGGTTCTCGTAGCTGGCTTTATGGGAGGACAGCAGGAACTTCCTGGGCGGCAGGATCTCGCCCATGGGGTTCTCACGGCTGCGGAACATGAGCTTATCGTAGCCGTCGAAAGCGAACCAGGTACAGGGCTTTTTCTGCACGGAGACGGGGCGGACCAGGTTATCGGCGCCCAGTTGCCAGATTATTTCCAGCACGGCGTAGCCGAAGAGCGGCGCGCTGAGGATCTCGGACATGAGCCGGGGCATATCGAGGGCTTTCAGCATGTCCTGGCAGAACGCCGCGGCGCGGCTGGGGGCTTTGCCGTTGTCCACGGCCCAGTTGAGTGACAACACGCCGGCGGCGCGGGAGTCGGCACAACCGCCTACGTGGTCATCAACTAGCAGGTCGGTGTAGACGGAGATATCTTTACCCATCTTCTTGAGCACGGGGTCGGGGTTAGGGAGCGGCATGCCGGGGGCGAGGTAGAAGCCCAGGCCGCGTTCGCGGGAGGCTATTTCGCCGGGAAGGAAGGACTGCGTGTTGCCGGACATGGATTTGCAGGCCAGGCGCTGAAAGCTGCGCGGGTTCAGGGGTCGGCGGTTTGGTTTTTTTGGGGTCATTGGTTTCTCCGTTTTTACCGGGTTTTTGGACCGGGGGCCAGTAAAGGTTAATTAAAAATCAAAAGATTGCCGGTTTTGGATATCTCCAAAAAGGGCTAGTTCCATACCCCTGTACCCTGTTGAATCCGCTTTGTATAGTGTTGAATCCGCATTTCTACCCCGCCTCGGCTGTATGGATACGCCTAAAACGCTCCTGGGGCATCCTTGTTCGTTTTAGGCATGGTTCAATATCCGCTAAAAAGCGGCCTTTTGCGCTTGCTGTGGTCCGGGCGCATTAAAAACAGGCCGGTTTCGGTCTTTTCAAAGCCGTCTCCGTAGCCCTTTAAAAGTTTGGAGTCCGGGCTGGCTGAGCCGGAGGCGGCGTGGATGGGGCCGGTGGCTTTGGAGATGGCGTGGGTGGCTAGTCCCAAACCCCAGAAGCGGTCCGCATGCCCGTTATCCCCGTTGGCATCCGCGTCGAAGCGTATGTGGTTGGCCTTGGTGGTGATCTTCTTGATGGAGTGCAGATCCTCGCGCAGTTCGAACTGGTCCGGGATGCGGATGGCTACATCCTCGAAGTAGGGATGCAGGCCGTAGGCGAGTTCTTCTTTGACGGACTCGGTGAAAGTGATGGGCTCCACCTTGAACTTGCCGAAGTCGTCCTGGGCTTCTTCGGCCATCTGCATGCCGAGGCCGGTGGAGTCTATGCAGCCGCGGCGCAGCTGCGGCAGCTTCAGTAGCCAGTAGAGCTCCTCTTTCATGAACTTAAACTTCTGGTTCAGCATCACGCTCATCCAGCGCAGCCACAGCATGCCGCCGTATTTTTGCAGGAGGATGATGGCGGCCAGGTGCTTTTTGCGGGCCACGTCAAAGCCCAGGTAAAAATCTCCGGGCAGTGTGAGTAGGTCGCGCTTATCCGTGACCAGGCAGTCTTTGAACTCGCAGGCGCGGATAAGATCGTAGGGCAGGAACGAGGAGGCGCTGTCTGTGGCTACGACGCAGTATTCCTGCTGCCAGGTGTCTTCGTCGTCGCAGTCCTGGTGCTCGGCTTCTATCCAGGCGTCGCGCTCAGCCTTGGTAAGCGGGCGGCCGAGGATCTTGTCGGCCAGGCCGTCGGCTACGGCCTGGAAGATGGACGTGGTGTGCAGGCTCCAGTTTAGCCGGCCTTTGCGGATGCTCTCTATGAAACGGTTGAACCGGCTGCCGGTGCCGTTGTGGGTGGAGAGGATCCGGAGCGGGAAGCCCCAGGTGATACAAGGCTTGGCGGCCTTCCACATTTCGTCGGCGTCGTCATGGTGCGCGTATTCGTCCAGGACTACCTTGCCGCCCTTGGAGCGGAACGCTTTGGGATTGGAGGTGAGGGCGGTGATCCGGCGGCCGTTACTAAATTCCAGCACCAGGCCTTTGATCTTTTTCTTTTCGTCCAGGACCAGTTCGCCCAGCATCTGCGCGCCGGCGTTGAAGATCTTGGCCCACTTCTCGCAGTACAGGATGTATTCGCGGCCGGCGGATTCGTCGGCAGAGGAGAACCAGACGCAGGGGACGGTGCCCTCGATACAGTCGCGTACGTCCTCGTAACTCTGGACGTAGGTTGCGCCTATGCGGCGTGACTTCTCCCAGATCTTGATCCTGGATTTGTCTTTCAGCCAGGCTATCTGGTACGGGAGAAAGTACGCCGGAGCTTTCATTCAGCGTCACCGCCGGGCTGCGCGGCCGGAGCGGCCGCCTCGGCTGGCGCCTCATCGGGATGCTCGCCCATCAGTTGCTCCTCGATGATCTTGGATAGTTCTTTGCCCAGGTCCTTACCAGCGGTCTTGCCTTCCAGCTTCGCCGCTGCGGCCTCGTAGTCTTTGACCTTGGCTATATTGGGGATGATCTTCATCAGCATGTGCATGCGGCCGGCGTCCAGCTTCTTATTGCCGGCGATGTCCTCTTTCATGGACTTCATCAGCAGCCGGGCGAAATCGTAGAGCTCTTCGTGGAACTGCTGCCGGCTTTTCACGTAGGCCTCGCGCTTCTCGGCCCAGCGCCCTTCGTCCTTCCAGATGCGGACGGTCTTCTCGCATATCCCCAAGCGGCCGGCTATGGCCTCGGGGGTCATCTGCTCGTTCACGTAGAGGCGCTCGGCATCGGCTGCGAGCTGATGTTTTTTACTCATGATCGCCCAGCGCCTCCTCAAGCGTTTTTATGTCGGCCAGGGTCTTGACCAGGTCTTTCTTCAGCGCATGGAGACGCTTGCAGAGGGAAAGGGCTTGTTCGGTGTCGGCGCTCATTACCGCGTCGTTGCCGTAAGGCGGCAGGTAAAGGCGGATAAGCGGGATAGCGCCGCTGGCCTCCTCACGCAGGCTGGCGGCTTTATGCCGCAGCATGGCCAGGTCGTTACGCATCTTGACGATCTCGGGATTCATTTATTCTGCTCCTTTTTCACCAGCGGACAAAATTGATTGGTGTCTATCTTCTGTTCCATGCGGCTCAGCTGCGCGCCTTGGTACTGGGAAGTTTCAAGCATCTGCTTAAGCACTTCATTCTGCTGGGTCTGCTGCTGGCGGTACATGTCGAATACGTTGCTCCAGATCTTGTTGTTGTTCTCAAGGGTCTGGTTTGCCTGGGCGGTGATCATGCGCATGGTCTCGGCGGTCTGCACTTTGTTGCTTTCCAGCGCTTCTTTCGCCTGGTCGGCGTTTATTTTTATCATCTCGGCCGACTGGGCTTTATTATTCTCAAGCATCTGGCCCCAGAGCTTGTTCTGCTCCCGGTTATGGTAGTACCAGGCGCCAAGTACAGCTATTGCAGGGCCCCAGTATTTTGCCAGCTCCAGCCAAAATTCAGCATTAAGCATTCCGCCTCCGTGAAAAAACTTTGTTTTACGTGAAATATTTTACTCGGTTACTTCTGTTTCCTCTACTGAACCGTTCAGTAGAGTCAGCGCCGGGGCATCTGGTATAAAGTTCGTGTACAGCACACCAAAAGCAGCGATTACGGAGAAACGCATGGCGAAACAGGCGGACGACGGGAAGGGGATGTTGTTCCTGGAACTGGCCACTGAAGGCGGGAAACCGCCGGCGGAGGTGCAGCTGCTCCCGTTCGGGGTAAATAAAACCGATAAAGGGACGTTTACCCTGGATAAACCCGGCGCCGAAATGGTGATGCAGTTTCATAAAACCACCAAGAACGACGCCGTAATAGACTATGAGCACCAGACCGAAGATGACGTTATAGCGCCGGCGGCCGGCTGGATAACGGAACTTGTGAATAAGGGCGAAGCGGGGATCTGGGGGAAGGTTAACTGGTGTAAACGGGCGGCCGATATGGTAGGCAACCGGGAATACCGCTACTTATCTCCGGTGTTCTATGCGGACGCCAAGGGGCGGATACTCAAGTTCTGCCGCGCGGCGCTCACTAACGCCCCTTCTTTCGACGGTATGCAGCCTATAGTAGCCAAGCAGGAAGTACCCGGCGGGAACGCCGAAACCCAAAAGACTACGGAGGAAACTATAACGATGAAGACTATACTGGAAGCGCTGGGGCTTGCCGCCACGGCGACGGAGACGGAAGCGATAGCGGCGATCAGCGCCATGAAGACTGCCGCCGGGAACATACCGGTGGCCTGTAAAGGCGTGCTCACCGCCCTGGGGCTTACGGAGAAAGCGAACGAGTCGGAGATAGTGGGAACTATCATCGCCATGAAGAGCGGCTCGGATAAGACGCCCGAGCTGGCTACCCAGGTTAAAAGCCTGAGCGATAAACTGGCCGCGCGCGACGCCGAGGAGCTGGTGCAGGTGGCCATGAAGGCCGGCAAGATCTCACCCGCACAGAGCGACTGGGCGAAGAACTACGCCAGCACCGACCCCGAAGGCTTTAAGGTGTTCGCGGCTAAAGCGCCGGTGGTGGTAGCGCTTGGTGCCAACAGCAAGGAACCCGCGCCCAAAGCCGAAGGCGAGGAGCTGAACGCGGCCGAGCTGGTGGCCTGCAAGCAGTTGGGTATTTCCAGGGAAGATTTCCTGAAACACAATAAAAAGGCCTAAAGCCTGAACGGTCTCCAGGCATACGCCGAGGAGATTTTTGAAAATAACCGGGAGGAAAGCAAATGACTGAAGAAAGAGATACACCGAAACGCGAAGGGAAGATGATCGTAATCGGAGTGGCCACGGGTGAAAAGATATTCGCCGGAGCCATAGTGGCACGCAATGCCGCCGGCTACGCGCTGGCCGCGGCCGACGCCGCCGGCCTGGTGGTAGTGGGACGCGCCGAAAAAACGGTGGACAACACCGCCGGCGAGAACGGCGATATACAGATAGAGGTGGAGCAGTGCGAATACCTGTACGACGCGGCCGGCATGACTGCCGCCGACGCGGGTAAGGATTGTTTCATCGTGGACGATTCCACGGTGGCGCTGGCGCAGGGCAATAACGCCGTTTATGCCGGTGTGATCAAAGAAGTGGTATCGGCCACCGAGGTGTGGGTGCAGATGGGCGCCGATTACGTGGCCGGGCCCTGGACGGGCGACGTTACCATCAACAACGGCGCCACGGCTATCGGAGCCAAGAAAGTTACCGCCGGCAAAGTGGCGCTGGCAGACGGGAAAGTTCTGATCGGCGGGGCGGACGGCGCGGCCGCGGCACAGACGCTTTCCGGCGACGCTACTGTGACGAACGGAGGCGTGATAGCCATCGGCGCGAAGAAAGTTCTCGCCGCTATGGTGGCGCTGGCGCAGGGGAAGTTATTCATCGGCGGAGCGGACGGCGCGGCCGCGGCTCAGACGCTTACCGGGGACGTTACCGTAAGCGAAGCCGGCGTAACGGCTATAGGGGCGGCGAAGGTGCTGCTCTCTATGCTGCACGATACGGCCAAGAAACATATCCTGTCTGTGCCCATCGAAGACCTGGCGGCCGGGGTTGATATAGCCACCCGTGCCGTGCTGGAAGTGCCTGCCGGGCTGGTGGCCACCATAACGGAAGCCCGCATAATCATGCAGGGCGCCGCCGCGGGGGTGGACGATGCCAACACCTGCGTTATCGCCCTGCTCCGGGACACCGACGCGATAGTGTCAAAGACCTACAACACGGCGAACGGGATGCCGGCGGAGAACGCTTCCGGCGCCCTGGGCGCGCTGAGCGTGGCGAATAAGGTGATGGCGGCCGGTACTAAGCTGCACTTCACGGTGACGAACGGCGCCACCGCGAACCCGCCCGCGATGGTGCTCCAGGTGGAATACACCCTGGCCGCGGCTTAAGCTCCTCCTCTCCATGGGGAGAGGCATTCGGTAAACTCAACGAGAGAAAGAGAGGTAAAGATCGTGATAATCAACAAAGAAAACCTTGCTGCGATATTTGCAGCGTTCAACGTGCTGTTCGCGAATGCCTTCGCGGCCTACACGCCCACCTATAAACAGGTGGCCATGGAAGTGGATTCCACCGCCGAGGAGGAGAACTACGCCTGGCTGGGCGCGTGGCCCGACATGCGCGAGTGGATAGGCGAGAGGCAGTTCAAGAACCTGAAGGCCAACAAGTACACCATCGTCAACAAACCCTGGGAGTCCACGGTGGAAGTGCCCAGGGACAACATCAACGACGACAAGATCGGCATCTTCAACCCGATCTTCTCCGAGATGGGCCGCTCCGCGGCTTCGCATCCCGATGAGCTGGTGTACGCGCAGCTGGTGGCCGGCTTCATCGAACTCTGCTATGACGGGCTGTCGTTCTTCAACGCGGCTCATAAAGTGGGGAAGACAACCGTCTCGAATATGGACGTGCCCCAGTCGGATGTCCAGGTTCCCTGGTTCCTGCTGGATAACAGCCGCGCCGTGAAGGCCCTGGTCTTCCAGAACCGGGAGAAGCCTAGCTTCGCCGCGCAGACCGACCCGATGTCCGACCATGTCTTCAAGAACAAGACGTTCCTGTACGGCGTGGAGTCGCGGGACAACGTGGGCTACGGCCTGTGGCAGATGGCGTTCGGTTCCAAGAAAGCGCTCGACGCCACTAACTACGCCGTGGCCAGGGCGGCCATCGGCGGATTCAAGAACGACGCCGGCGTTCCGCTCGGGCTGAACGGCAGGCTGCTGGTGGTGGGACCCTCCAACGAGGCCGCCGCCCGCAAGATCTGCTACGGCCAGAACATGGCCAACGCCGAAAGCAATCCCTGGATGGGATCCGCCGAAGTGCTGGTGGTGCCTTTCCTGGCATAAGCGGAATTAGGAAAATACAAAAATGGCTTACTGCACCGCGGAAGATCTAACCGAGCGATTATCTAACGATGAGCTGATACAGCTCACCGATGATGCCGGCACCGGCGTCGTTAATCAGGACATTGTGTCCAGGGCGATCTCCGCGGCGCAGGATACCATCGACGGGTACTTACGGGGGCGCTACACAGTGCCCCTGGTATCCGTACCCGGACTGATCAAGAACATAGCCGCCGACCTGACCGCCTATAAATTATTCAAGCGCCGCAACCAACTGGTGGTTAACGAGGCGAAAGAGCTGATGTACAAGAAGGCAGTGGCGCAGCTGAAGGATATCCAGGCGGGAGTGATCCTGCTTGAGACCGCGGCCGGCGCCGCGCTGCCGCCGAAGCCGCTGATGAAAACAAACAAGCGGCCGTCGGATAGGATATTCGACAAAAGCAAGCTGGAGGAGTTTTAATGAAAACGCCCATGCTGAGCGAGCATTTCAGTTTTGATGAGCTTACCGGCTGCGATAAACATCCGGCCCTGGCGGACAAGAACCGGCTGGAAGCTTCAGTATTCACCTTTAAGCTGAGCGAGCTCTGCCATAAACTGCTGGAGCCTGTGCGTGCGCAGTTCGGCCCGGTGGTGGTAACAAGCGGCTACCGCTGCCCGGCGCTTAACGCCGCGGTGGGCGGGGTAGAGACCAGCCAGCATGCCGCAGCTGAGGCCGCTGATTTTATTGTGCCCGGCCGAGACCTGGTTGATGTATTCGAATGGATCCGCGGAGCCGGACTTGATTTCGGCCAGGTGATCCTGGAACCCGGCTGGATTCATGTTTCACTGGGCGAGCCGTACCGCGAAGCCGGTAAGTGCGGGCAGGCGCTGATCTATAACGGTAAGAATTACAGGAACGCTTAACCATGCTCGCCGAAATAGAGAACGCCGTAATAGCCAGGCTGGCCGAGAAAGCGCCGGAGATTAAATATCTGCCTTCAGCCAAGAGCGTGGAAGTGCTGCCGGCGAAAGTGGCGTATACGCTGGCGATCACAAAAGGAACGGCCGAAGAGATCACCCCGGAAACAACCAGGCAGCATATCGAGCTCTCGATCTGGGTGGCGTTCAAGAACATGAAGAGCGATAAGGACCGCCGGCACGGGGCGTTCCCGGTGGTGGAAGCTGTAGGGCAGTTGCTGCTGAAGCAGAAGCTGGGGCTGGAAATAAAAGCGATCAAGTACGCCGGGTTCACAGATGTGACCGACAACGAGGAGCGCACCGCGGCTATGGCGATCTACCAGGTGGACTTTAAAACGTCCTACACCGTGAGCAAGTTGAACGAAGAGGACACACAGGAGCTGTTGACCGTAGCGTTGAATTACCTGCTGAACGGTGCGGAGCCGGCAGCGGCGCAGGATGCAGTCACTTTAAGAACCTAACAGGAGGAGTAACATGGCGTCTAAAAACGTTTCTTTCGATTCGATACCCTCGGGCATACTGAAGCCGGGGCAGTACATAGAGTACAACCTAAAGCTGGCGAAGCGCAGCCTGCCGGCCGTGGCCAGGAGCATCCTGCTGATAGGGCAGATGACCGAGGACGGAACCGCAACCCCGGAACTCCCGGTGAGGATCTACTCGGACCTGGAGGCCGGTGTTTACTTCGGCCAGGGCTCCGTGGCGCACCGGATGGCTATAGCGGCTTTGACCGCTAACAAGTACGCCGAGCTCACTGTTATTGCGCCGGAGGACGGCCAGGGCGCCGTCGCGGCCACCGGCAAGGTGGTGCTGGCCGGCACGGCCACCAGTCCCGGCTTGATAACCCTGGCGGTAGGCGACGAAACGCTGGAACTGGCTGTGGCCTCCGGCGACACCGCGGCCGAGGCCGCCGCCGCGCTGGTTGCCCTGCTGGCCGACAGCCCGGATCTGCCGCTGGGAGCGGCCGTGAACGGCGCCGAGGTGGACTTCACCGCCAAGGTTAAGGGCACGCTGGGCAATACCATCCCCCTCTCCGCCGAGAGCACCGTGCCCGGCATCACCGCCACACTCACCCCGTTGGCTAACGGTCTGGTAGACCCGAGCATAGAGGCCAGCCTGACCGCGGTGCGGGGTAAGCGGTACCACTTCATAGTGAGCTGCGTTAACAGCGACACTGCCCTGGGCAAGTTGAGCGATCACCTGAACCTGATGAGCGGCCCCATAGAGAAGAAGCCCGGCTTCGGCATAGCGGCCAGGATCGGGGCCATTGCCGACGAACTGGACTTCTCGGCGGACCTCAACAAGCCGCGGCTGCATCTCCCCTACCTGCGCGGCGCGCTGAACCTGAGCTGGGAAGTGGCGGCGGCCGAGGCGGCCGTCTGGGCTTCCGAGCCGGATCCTGCCCGGCCGCTGAACGGGCTGCCCCTGGCCGGGATAGCGGCGCCGGCGATCGCCGACCGGCTTTCACGGGAGGAACAGGAGGACTGCCTGAAGGGCGGACTTACCCCGCTGGAAGTGAACGTCTCCGAGGAAGTGTGCATAGTCCGGGCGATCTCGAACTATAACAAGAATGGCGACGGGATAAAAGACCTGGTGATCCTGGACGTGACCAAGCTGACCACCATGGACTATGTCCGGGAAGCGACCGTCGCACGGATAGCGCTGCGGTTCCCCAGGCAGAAGCTGAGCGCGGGGAAGAAGAAGAGCGTGCGCACCGAGCTCCTGGACGTGCTGGAACAGTGCGAAGCGCTGGAACTGATAGAGAACGTAGCCGCCAATAAGGACGCGCTGATAGTGGAGCCGGACGAACAGAACGCCGGCCAGCTCAACGCCACTATCCCCACTGACGTGATAGAAGGGCTGCATGTCTTCGCGGGACGCATGGACCTGCTTTGATACCGTGCCGGTCCGGGCGGCGTGCGGCCGCCCGGACCGGCCATAAAATTACAGTGCCAGGAGGAAAGCAATGGACGAATACATAGCGGAGTTAGACAGCATCGAAGTGAACGGCCAGAAGATAACGGATTTTAAATCCGTAACCCCCAAAGGCGTGACGTTCCGTAAGACGGTGGAACTGATGGGCAAGACGGGGAAAGCCAAGCAGCGCAAGCGCTACGCGCTTACCATCGAGTACGTGCCGCCCTCGGGCAAACCGGAGTTCGACTGGGAGGCGCTTGATAACGGGACCGTGGTGCTGAACTACCCGGACGGCCGCCGGGGCACCTACTCAGGTGCGAGCTGCCTTTCCACCGGCGACGCTGGCATCAACGGCCAGGACGCGCAGGTAAAGAACATAGAGATAGCCGCCGATAAGATGGTGACAGAATGAAGCCCGGCGAAGGAAAGCTGCCGATAGGCGTGGATTTCGCCGGCGGACTGCACCAGGCTTACGAGCTGCGGCCGCAGCTGGTGGAGGACGAAGCCGAGGTATTCGAGGATCCTAATCACGGCGCGCGCGCCGCCAAGAACAGCGTTTTCTACGCGGTGTGCGTGTATGCGCGCCGCCTGGAGAAGCTGGGCGAGATCCCGAAGGAAAGCATAACACCGGAGCTGCTGCTTAAAATGAAATCCCGTGATATGCAGGAGCTGCAGGCCTGCGACCGGAGGTCGCTTCCCTCAGAGGAACCGAAAGGCGATCAGCCGGCTTAAACTGATCCTGATCCTGATGGAGATGGGCTTCAGTAATACCGAAGCCCGGCATCTCCCGGAAGAGATAGCGGATATGTACCTGGAAGCCTGGGACGAACTGAAGGGCGTAAAGAAGCCGGGCGGAAAACTGCTGAAGAGCAAGCCGAAATAATATGGGCGAAACAATGAAGGTGGCGCTGACGTTCACCGCTATAGACGCGGCCAGCGGCTATATAGCCGGCCTGGAGCGCCGCATTGATTCCCTTGGCGAGGCCGGCAAGAAGATGCGCACGGAGTACGACGCTATGCGCAGCCATTTCACCGAGGGGTTGAAGGGTTTCGGCATGGCGTATACCAGCATGCAGTTCATGAAGCCCGGCATTGCCGCAGCCTCGGCGATGGAAGCCTCGGGGATAAGCATGAAGAACTCTCTGTACGAGAGCGGCAAGAGCACGGAGCTCATGGCCGCGCAGTACAAGAGTATGCGCAGCATGGCGCTTTTTCTGAGCGAGCATTCCCCGTTCGCGGCGCCGGACATTCTGCACGCGGAGAAACTACTGAAGGACAGCGGGTTTACTCCGGGAGAGATCGCAGGCAGCGGCGGCCTGGCCGCTTCGGTGGCCGGCATGAGCCAATTGAGCGGGCAGAGCATGGAATCTGTGCGCGAGATGGCGGAGATCTTCAACCAGCAGTTCGGCTCCGGCGCGGCCGGGATCGGCGCAGGGTTCGACTGGATCTCGCAGAGCGGGATGGAGGATAAGCTGCCTGATCTAGCCACGGGACTGGCCAGCATGGGCACCAGGGCGGCCGCCATGAAGATCCCGGTAAAGGACGCTATCTCCACCATAAGCATGCTGGAGCACGTCGCCAGGCGTTCCGGTGGGGCCATAGGCGCGTTCCTGAAGAGCACCCGGCCTGATGCCACCAGCAGCCAGGCTGTGCGTATGCGCGATACCGGGCTGAACTTCTACGACGCGAAGGGCGGCTTCATCGGCATGGAGGCCACGCAGAAGCTGCTTAAGCAGAAGTTCGGCGGCGTACAGGGCGACCGGATAAAGATGCTGGAGTCTATCTTCGGAGAGGGCTCCATAGCGGCCGAGGGTTTAATAAAGGCCGAGAACCTGGCCGAGATAAACGCGCAGAACGAGCGCGCGCTAAAACTCCAGGAGAAGGTGAAGAACCTTAACCAGGGGTTGGCATCTTCTTATGAGCAGATGGCCAGGTCCGGGACTAATCTTATGGGGTCGCTGTTCACCCCAGTCACCGGGTTGCTTTCCGCTACAGCTCGTGGCGGGAAAAACGTATTCGGATGGCTCGGAGCCGCCGCCGAGAACCATCCCAAGGTCTCGGCCGGATTGGTAGGCGCCGGCGGGGCCGCAGTCGCCGGAATGACGGCTTATGGTTTATTCCACATGGCAAAATCCATCGGGAATCTCACTTCTTTATCCGGCATGCTGGCAAACACTGCCGTAGGAGTAGCCGCCGGGAAAGCCCTGGAGAGTACAGCTGGAATTATGCCGGTCTTCGTCACCAATATGCCCGGCTCCGGAGGCGGAGGTGCGTTTAACACCGGAGCAGAAAAGATATTGTCCAGCACGGTAGGCACCGGCGCTGGGGCTGCGGCTACCGGAGGAATCCTAGCTACAGGCGGAGCTTCCATGCTTGGAATAATCGGCGGCCTAAGTCTTCTTTTTGGCGGGGCAGCCTACTCCGGGATTAAAACCGGGAATTATATAGGGGAGCATGCAAGTCGTATAGACTACGACGACATGAAAGGCGCCGAAGGATTTACCGTCTCCGAAAAGACCGCGCCGAAAGTAACCATCAACCTCAACGTGGATAAAGACGGGCGGGTGACGGCTAAGACAGATCTTGGAACAGATCTGCAACTTAACCGAGGGAATTTCTCCTATGGCTTCTGAAGATAAACTTTTCAACGCCACCCTGGGCGGGGTCCCCCTGCAATGCAAAAGCACTGAGGACGGCTTGGAGAAGGCTATCTCGAAGCAGGAGATGCCTTATACCAACGGCGGATCCACCGAAGACCTCGGGTTGAAAATCCCCACCATAGGGCTGCGCTGTTTCTTCTTCGACGAGAATTACCCCGACCATGTGAAGCTGATAGCGCTGGCACAGGGGTTCGAACTGCTGGAACTGGTACACCCGGTCTATGGGCTGAAGAAAGTGCGCATGGAGCGCATGGTAGTGCGCCACGACGATAATGCCGGCTCGGCCGAGATAGAAATAAACCTGGTTGAGGATGGTATCCCCCAGCTGCAGGTGAAACCCTGGCAGGACGTAAAAATAGCACTTGAGGGCAGGAACGAAGATTTGGTGATAGAGCAGAAAGCCTCTGTGCTTCAGCGTATAAAAGCCCTGGGGCGGAAGGGGCAAGCATACTGCGAAGCGGAGTTAGGTAAGTTCGGCGCGCTTATGAGCGGCATATCCAACCCGGCGAATACGCTGGCCTCGCTGACCGACTACGGCACCGATCTGCCCGGCCGGTTCGTTCAGGAGGCCGCCCTGGCGGTTGAGCGCTACGCCATAGCCTACGACACGCTGCGCGGTGCGCCGGCGGCGTTTATGACTTCGCTGGCGGCCTCCCTGGGCGAGCTTAAAGCGCAGTTCGAACGCTTCGGCACCAACGTGGACTCAGCCGCGGCAGCAAGGCTGGGGCTGGAAGCCGCGGGGATCTTCTCCGCTGATGAGCAGCTGCGCAGTAAGAATAAAACCATGGATAACGCGGCCGGCTTTGACGTGAACGGAAACCGCGTGAGCGCGAGTACGGACGACAGTCTGAACTCCACCGAGATAGAGACCATCCTGGCGCTGGCCAATACGGCCATACAGACCGCGCTTGAGGGCAACCGCGACAACCTGACGCTGAAGCTTATGGCGGTGGATCTGTGCGCCGCGGCCGGGCAGCTTAAGAAGGGCGCCGAGAATGTGCGTAAGGTGCGGATAAACAACCCTACGCCGATACACCTGGTCTGCCTGCGCTACAAGCTGCCCTGCAGCGCCGCGCCGCGAGTGCTGGCGCTTAATCCGCAGATAACGGAGCCCAACCGGGTTTCCGGGGAGATCCTGATCTATGGCTGACCAGATCTCCCTGCTTGTGAATAAAAAAGAGCTGTCCCGGTTCAGCTCCTATTCCGTGGACGCGGATTTCTACCTGGCGGCCGACGCCTTCCAGGTGGAGCTGGTAGGCGAGGTGGATGGACTGGAGGAAGGCCAGCGGGTGCAGTTGAAGGTGAACGGCACCGTGGAGCTGGACGGGGTAATAGACAGCACGGGACTCACTGTTGAGAAAAGAAAGACCGGGCTGAATATCTCCGGCCGGGACCTGGCCGGGCTGCTGGTGGACTCGCACACCGACGGCTACGGCGATATTAAAAACACCTCTTTAAAGCAGCTCACCGATAAGCTGCTCTCTAAGGTTCCGTTCATCCAGCGCAATAATGTTTTCTACCAGATCCCCAAGGACGCGCCGGAATTCACCTGGGAATCTATTTACGTTGAGCCCTGCAGGAGTATCTTCGACGTACTCAACGAGAAAGCTAAAGCCCATGGCTTTGTTTTCTACGCCATGCCCGATGGGAAATTCTACTACGGCCGGCCGAAGAGCAGCGGCAAAACAGATTTCAACATAGTGCAGCGCAAGGACGGGAAAGGTAATAACTGTTTTTATTCCCACTGCTTGAAGGATATAAGCAAGCGGTACTCGGTGGTTAACGTGATCTCCAACGGGCAAGGGATAGACACTACACCCACCAGCGAGCTTATTATAGCCGCATCGGTGCCGGATGACACATTCCCGTTCTATAAACCGTTCTATGTCATAGAGAGCTCCGGCGCTATGACCCCGCAGCGCCAGGCGCGGATGATAATGGATATGCAGCGCCGGCAGGGATTGCAGTTGACCTATAAGGTGTACGGCCACACGCAGAACGGGAAGAACTGGGCGATAAACAAACTGTGCTCGGTGGACGACGAAGTTAATAAGCTGCACGGCACGTACTTCATCTACGGCCGGAAGTTCTGCCTGAGCAAGGAGGAAGGGAAGTTTACCGAGCTGCGTCTCGGGCTTCCTGGTCTGATATGATCCGTGCGCTGATCCTTTCCGTTGCCGAGGGCGTTATTAAGCGCTTCAGTGCCAGCTCCGCGCACGGCGCGCTGGAGAGCCGGGAGCTGTTCCAGCATTACGGATTCACGTCCCGGCCGAAGCCGGGCGCCGAGGCGGTGGTACTGCGGGATGGGAATGTGTTCTTCAGCGTGGCTGAGGATGACCGGCGCTACCGCCTGGCCGTTGAGGAAGGCGAAGTGGCGCTGTACAGCGACGAAGGCGACAAGGTGCATTTTAAGCGCGGCCGGGTGCTAGAGATCTCCGCGGGGACTAAAGTGAGTTTGATTACCCCGCTGGTGGAGATGTCCGGGAACCTGGTAGTGGGTGGTAATGTGTCCGACTCCGCCGGCAGCATGGCCGCAATGCGCATAACGTACAACTCCCACACGCATGTGGATCCACAGGGAGGCTCGGTCACAGCGACGACCCAGACAATGTGATGACCGATTTTATAATAGAGACTACTAACGGCCGCGGGAAACTCACTACAGGAACAACAACAACGCTGATAAATAACATCTACCTGTCTCTGGCAATGCCCATAGGGAGCTGGTGGTTCGACGTTAATTTCGGCAGCCGGGACCATGAATTGAACAGGGAAAAGGACGTGGCGCTGGCCGCCAAGAAAGCCGAGGCTTCCGCCAGGGAAGCGCTGCAATGGCTGCTTGATACCAAGCGGGCGACCGCGGTGGACGTGGTTACTTCGCGCGTTAACGGCGGGCTGGTGCGGACCGTGACAGTGACGCCAGCCGCCGGCGACCCGGTGGTATTCGAGAAGTTTATCCCGGTCGGAGTATAACCTTATGAATTCCGATTTTGAAAAAGACTTTGAAACCATCCTGGAAGAGTGCCTGGCCGACACCCGGAACTTATTTCCCGGAGTGGATGTCAGTAAAGGCAGCCCTCACTTTGTGATGGCTGCGCGCCTGGCGGCCGCAACCTGGGGGCTGCATAAGAAGCAGGCGAATATTGTGAAGCAGATCTTCGTAGACACGTCCACCTCGCTGTTGGTGGACCGGCACGCTTTCTGTGTCGGACTTACCCGCGCTGCGGGCGAGTCCACCGAAAGCCTGGCCACGCGCGTGCTGGCTAAGCGGCGCACACCTAACGCCGGCGGCAACGAGGATGATTATGTGGAATGGGCAAACGAGGTGGACGGCGTAGCCGGCGCGCATTGCATCCCCGTTCCACTTGGCCCCGGCACGGTAGCTGTAGTGGTGCTTGCCGAGGAAGGTTATGTGGCTGAAGGCGAAACGGACACCGTGCCCAGTCAGGCGCTGCTGGACGCTGTGGAGCTTCATATAGACGAAGTGCGCTCGGTAACTGCCGGCGACTTCAGCGTTTTAGCGGTACAGGCGCTGAGAGAGGATATTGCCATTACCGTAACTGGCAGCGTGAACAACGACGCGCTGAGCGCCAGCATCAGGGATTATTGCCTTGGCCTGAATCCTAAAAACACCCTGGTGCTTAGCCAGCTGGCCGGTTTGGCGCTGGAGCTTGGCGCGATCGACGCTGAAGTGACTGTGCCGGCGGCTAATGTGATCGCCACGGACTACCAGGTGATCCGCGCCGGGGAGATAACGATCTCATGACGAACGCGGAGATCCTTAAATCTTTAACCCCGCCTATCCAGCTGGACGGGATGGAGGATTACGACGCTATTGAAGGCGCGGCGCTGGACAGGGCGGAGGCCGCGGCCAACCAGCTCCTGCAGGAAGTGCTTCCGGATCTGGCCTTTATAACGCTGCCTGAGTGGGAACGGATGATGGAGATACAGACCAACCCTGCGCTGACGGTTGTCGAACGCCGGAGAAACGTGATGGTCAGGTTCTTCGGCCGCGAGCTGAATAGGAAATTCTTTATTAACCTGGCCGCACTGACGGGGCAGCTGATCACCATTACCGACTATGTGCTCCCTAGGGCCGGCCACGCCAGGTGCGGGGATATACTCTGCATTGCGGACGCCGTGTGGCGCTGGGTAGTGAGAGGGCTGGTGGACACGGATGAATTCGCACGCGCCGGCGAGTTCTGCGCCGGGGAGCCGCTGGGCGGATCCTCCGCGAATATAGAGACCATCTTCAATAAGCTGAAGCCGGCGCATACGATAGTTTATTTCGAGTACGCCGCTTAGGAGAGTTATGGCTAAAACAATTTTTATTGATGAAGATCCTGCAGGCGGCGTGCTCGGCACAAAGATCGACGCGGATTTTCTTAATGCGCTGAATAATCAGCGGCATACCGGTCTGGACTTCGACGGCGCCGGCGCGCTGGATTACGCGCCCGACACCGGGGCTGCCAACGCCTACGCGATGGCGCTTACTCCTGCACTGCCGGCGTACATCACCGGCCTGCCGCTCTGGTTCAAAGCGGTGAACGCTAATACCGGCGCGGCCACGCTGGACATCAACGGCCTCGGGCCGATAGCCATCAAGAAGAGCGGCGCCGCAGACCTGGTCTCCGGCGACATCCTGGCTGGCCAGATGGTCTGCCTGGTCTACGACGGCGTGAATTTCCAGATGCCGGCAACGAGCGCTCCCGGCACGTCTAATCCCGCGTCTTTTAGGGGCACCCTGGCGGAGATCCAGGCAGCGGCCATCGGCGCGGGCTGTTTCACGGCGTACGACTACGAACACGGCACGGTCTACTTCTACCCCGGCGATCCTGCGGTAGGAATTATAGTGATAGGCGGCGCCGCGGCGGGACCTGAAGCAGATCTTCCGGAGATGAAAGGATAACCCTATGAAGAAAATATTTTTACTGGTGATCCTGGCGGCTTTGGCGACTCCCGCGCGCGCAGCGCAGGACACGACAAGTCTTTACGGCGTGACGCAGAGCACCGCGCAGGATCGCGCGCTGCTGGCGATAGCTGGTTCCGTGGAGGTCTCCACCAGCGCGAAGACGAAGGGCGACCCCGCCATCATCCTAAACGGCACACAGCGCCGCCTGACGATAAGCGACGAGAACCGGGTGAATGTAACCAGCATCACCCCCACAGGTATAACTGCTTATTCCATTGTTGCATCGTCTTGGATGTCCACTCCCGGATTGTGTCTAAAAGGTGTATGCGGTACATCTTGGGCAGCAGGTCCGATAGGTGCTACTGGTGCTACTGGTATAACAGGGAACACTGGTCCCATAGGCGTCACCGGCGTTACCGGCTATACTGGTGTCACCGGCGTAACAGGTAAAACAGGTGTCACTGGCAATACCGGCAATACTGGTGTGATTGGAAACACTGGCGTCACCGGCAACACCGGCGTTATTGGTAACACCGGAGTAACCGGAGTCACAGGCAATACCGGCAACACCGGCGTAACGGGCAACCCCGGCGTCACTGGTAACACCGGCAACACTGGTGTCACTGGTAACACCGGCAACACCGGCTTCACTGGCGTCACCGGCGTTACCGGCAACACGGGCGTCATAGGTAACACAGGTCCGATAGGCGCCACCGGCGTCACAGGCAACACCGGCGTCACTGGTAACACCGGCAACACCGGCTTCACTGGCGTCACCGGAGATACGGGCGTCACCGGCAACACGGGCGTCATAGGTAACACAGGTCCGATAGGCACCACCGGCGTCACCGGCAACACCGGCATCACTGGTAACACCGGCAACACCGGCTACACTGGTGTAACGGGCAACACCGGCATCACTGGTAACACCGGCAACACCGGCTACACTGGGGTAACGGGCAACACCGGCGTCACTGGTAACACCGGCAACACCGGCTTCACTGGCGTCACCGGAGATACCGGCGTCACCGGCAACACGGGCGTCACCGGCAACACTGGCGTCACTGGGAACACCGGCAATACCGGCAACACTGGCGTCACTGGCGATACCGGCGATACTGGCGTTACCGGCAACACGGGCGGCATAGGGAACACAGGTCCGATAGGCGCCACTGGCGTCACCGGCTATACTGGCGTCACCGGCAACACCGGCGTCACTGGGCACACTGGCTACACCGGAGAGACTGGCTACATTGGCGTCACTGGCCATACTGGTTACACAGGAGTAACGGGGAATACGGGCTTCACAGGCGTAACCGGCAATATTGGGAACACCGGGTTGACCGGGAATACTGGCCCGATAGGTGCGACAGGATTTACTGGAGTAACCGGGGAAACTGGCTTCATTGGCGTAACTGGAAATACCGGACCGATAGGAGCCACAGGCTTTACCGGAGTGACAGGCAACACCGGAGTAACAGGTGACACTGGAGTAACGGGTAATACCGGCCCTATAGGGGCCACAGGGCTGTCTGGTGCGTCGATACTTGGTAGCAGCCAGACGTGGACGGGGCAGAACACATACGTCTCCAGCATTACTGCGAGTAGCTACTACTTGACTAATGGAACTATCATAAACGGTTCCAGCCTCGGCTCAGTCTTTGAGCAGATTACAGTCAGCAGTTATACCGGGGTTGAATGCGGCGGGGGATGTGAAGTCACCGCTACGGCAATCTGCCCCAGCGGAGTTATATCCGGGTATCAAGTTTTTCAGACGGATTACATGGGTGCAGTCTTTAAACAGCCGACGGTACTGACGGCTAATAGCGTATCTCTGGGTCCATTTATAATCGCGTCACCCACCACATTGTTTGCTGTGGCTATATGCGCTACTCCTACGGCAGGGGTGGCTGGTGGCGTTATAACTGGCACCCAAACATGGACAGGCCAGAATACCTTTGTGTCCACAATAACGGCGGCGAATTATTATCTTCCTGATGGGACGCTGATAAATGGCTCAAGTTTGGGTTCAGTATTTCAGACTGTAAATGTTAGCTCAGTTAACACTACTGTAGGGTTCGCAACATTAGAATCCACTGCTACTTGCCCTAGTGGTGTAATAGTAAGTGGCATGGCTACTCAAGCTAGCAACTATGTATATATGAGTTACCAGAGTGGTCCAACTACTTGGTATGCACGCAGAGATTTAGCTCAATTCGGAACATCATTGGATATATCTATTATATGTGCCATTCCGTCTGGTCTTCCCGGAAGTGGCGTGCTGGTTGACACGCAAACTTGGACAGGAATAAATAACTTCCAAACCATAATAGCCACATCCATAGTCCTCGGTTCTGAGGCTCCGGTCACAGCATGGCCCCCCGGCCCCACAGGGCCAACAGGAAGCACGGGAGCAACCGGCCCTACTGGTTTAATTGGTAATACCGGGGTAACAGGCACGACAGGGGACACGGGCAACACAGGGCCGATAGGAGCGTCTGGGGCCACGGGACTGACGGGCAATACAGGACTCACCGGGAACACAGGGACAGTGGGCGCAGCTGGGGCTACAGGGTCTACAGGACTTACAGGCAACATGGGAGCAACGGGAAATACTGGCAATACCGGCTCCACGGGATTGACCGGCTACACAGGCGTAACTGGCAACACCGGCGTCATTGGGAACACTGGTCCCATAGGCACCACCGGCTATACTGGCGTCACCGGCAACACCGGCGTCACCGGAGTAACAGGCAATACCGGAGTCATTGGTAACACTGGTCCCATAGGCGCCACCGGCTTCACCGGCGTGACCGGTAACACAGGGATAACTGGAAACACTGGCGTCACCGGCGCAACAGGCAATACCGGCAACACCGGCGTCACTGGAAATACTGGCGTCTCCGGAGTAACAGGCAACACCGGCTTAATTGGTAACACAGGTCCGATAGGCGTCACCGGCTTCACCGGCTATACTGGCGTCACCGGCATCACTGGCGTCACCGGCAACACCGGCGTCACCGGAGTAACAGGCAATACCGGAGTAATTGGTAACACAGGTCCCATAGGCGTCACCGGCAACACCGGCCCCATCGGAGCGTCGGGCTCCACGGGTTTGACAGGCAACACCGGAGTCATTGGTAACACTGGTCCCATAGGCGCCACCGGCTTCACCGGCGTGACCGGTAACACAGGGATAACTGGAAACACTGGCGTCACCGGCAACACCGGCGTCACTGGCAACACCGGCGTCACTGGAAACACTGGCGTCTCCGGAGTAACAGGCAACACCGGCTACACTGGCGTAACGGGAAACACCGGCGTCATTGGTAACACAGGTCCCATAGGCACCACCGGCTTCACCGGCGTGACCGGCAACACAGGGATAACTGGAAACACTGGCGTCACCGGCGCCACCGGCTTCACCGGCTATACTGGCGTGACCGGCAACACCGGCCCTGCTGGTTCGACGGGATTCACGGGAATAACCGGCAACACCGGCCCCATCGGGGCGTCGGGCTCCACGGGTTTGACAGGCAACACCGGCGTTATTGGTAACACTGGTCCTATAGGTTACACGGGCTACACCGGAGTGACCGGCAACACAGGAAATACTGGTCCTGCTGGCTCGACGGGAGTGACCGGCAATACAGGCCCTTCTGGAACAACAGGGAATACAGGAGTGGCTGGAGTAACCATATCAACCTTCACTTTAGACTCCCTTCACTCGGGCGGTGATGTGTTCCTAGCTAACACAGGGTTTGAACCCAACACAGGAGTCACTTACACTGTAGACCAAACGACCATAAATGTAACAGGAGTGAATTGTTACATTATAAGTCAATCCACCGTCGGACCCACCACTTTTAATATCGCACGTTCGACTGACATAGTATCTGCCCCAAACTCTGCTTCTTCAACAGGGTGGAGTTATATGTTCAATTCTGGAGTAACAATCTCCTCCACCACAAAAGTGTCCGGCTGGGTCGTTCCCGACGCTAATGCAACAATCAATATTCTACCGGCTTTTTTGTCTCTGCATACTACCAGTATACCAGCTTCAGGGACCTTGCCTTCTGGATATGGGTGCTTGATCCGTTTTTGGAGAAACCCTTAATGAAACTCTTTTTCCTTATATTTTTAACAATCGCCCCCGCTAAAGCAGGCCAATTGTCGTCGCAAATGTCTGGATTAGTCAGCCTCTGGCACTTCAATGAAACCAGCGGAAGCACTGCTTTTGACACTATAAGAGGTACGAATGGAGCTTCTTTTTCCGGTTCTTGGGTAACAGGAAGATTTGGGAATGGAATCAAAATAACAGGAGCCAATCAATTCGTCTTGGTTGCTCATAATGCTGTATATAATATCGCTCACCCTACTGTAGCGGCTTGGGTTTATCAAACAGGAACTTCTGATGATAACCTCAACTGCGCAGGAATTGTTGTTAAAGATTGGAGCGGAGAAATACCTTTTTATCTTGGCTCTTTATCAGGAGAAGGCTTTGGTTTTCATTACTACGTCGGAGGTACTTGGTACAGCGCAAAACTAAATAGAAATCTCGGGGGAGCCAGACAAGTTAATTCCAACTGGAGACTCCCTTCAAATAGGTGGTTCTTTCTTACGGGCACCTATGACGGGAAACAACTTAAACTTTATATCAACGGAAGATTAGAAGCCTCAACAAACTCCACTACAGCTATGCCTGCCAACACCTCACCTATTGACATAGGAGAAGCCGGTTGGGCGGATTATTTTTTTAACGGTATAGTTGATGAAGTGCCAATTTTTAACCGCCCCCTCCCACAGGGAGAAATCCAACGAATATTCACTGAAGGTTTAGGGAGGCACTCTAATGTTTATTAAGTTAGTTTTGTCTGTTGTTTTTATTTATGCGCTCTTAATAATAGGGCAGATATGTTGTTATGGGACGCATAAAAATTGGGTTTAAATATGACCCCCACCCTACAGGAACGTGAAGGGCACCGTCGGATTCTGCTAGCCGTAGACAATAAGGAGAAAGATATATGATAAAAAAAACGTTAATAACGCTGCTACTCTGCACCGCCGTCGGCACAAGCCAGGCTGCGCCGTACTTCAGAGCCATTGATCCCGCGCACCCGCAGACCTCATTAGGACTGTTCTCGGATTATAAGGGGCATAGCGCCACCGGCGGCGTGCTGGCGCTGGTGACGCATTCGCCGGTGGATGGCTGCCTTATCCCTTCTATCTGCGAAGGATGGGCGCCGCTGACTGTAGGCGGCACACTCGGGGCCGGTTTGGGCGGCCGCTCGGTCTCGTTCGGTTCCGGGCTTAATATGCTGCCGGCCGGAAAAGCCACCGCGCTGACGATCTTAAATGCGGTCAGTTCAGACAGTCAGTTCTCGAACCTGAAAACTATCCTGGCTCCGCCAAAGACTACAACCCCGGACCTATCTTTATTCGTTGGCCCGCAATTATCATGGGTGTTTAAATCGCTGAAAGAATCTAAGATCATCCCGACACTATTCGCCGGCGGGACATTGCTCTTTTAAGGAGGCATTTATGAAATGGATAATTAACTTGCTCATTCCCCAGAAATACCAGGACTTGCTGATCAAAGCACAGGATATAGTGAACGGCTCCAAGACCTACTTCGGCCTGGCGCTTATGTTCACCAACCAGGTCATAGCGCCCTCGCTGTTGGCGCTGGCAGGCCTTGCGGACCAGTTTACGGCCCTGCATGGCCTGGCGGCGGTCTTAACGTGGGGACAGGGCCTTACCGCTAACCCTTACGTGCTCAAGATAGGCGCTGCCATCGCTGCCGCCGGCGCGGCGCACAAGGCCGACAAGATGATAGCGGCCACTACTGCACCGACAGTGATCTCTGTGCAGGATCTGGCAGACATCGCTTTAATTACCCCTGTGATATTTCCTGAAGCAAAACCGGAACTTCCGGCCGCACCGGCTCCTCAGGATCCTCCGGCCGCCTCACCCCAGTAGCTCCGGAGATGTAACTATATAAGGAAGCCAGGAGAAACCGTATGAGCAAGACAGTCTATTTGAACGCGGACAAAAGCCAGGGCAGAGCCGGGACGATAGTTACTGCCGAAGCGCTGAACGCGATGAATAATCACCGGCACGAGGGACTGGACCAGGACGGAAGCGGGGCCATAGACTACGCTATAGATACCGGCGCTGCTAATGCTTATATCATCGCCTTGACGCCCGCCCTGCAAGTGTATACCGCCGGCATGCCTATTTGGTTCCAGGCCGCCGCCGCTAACACAGGGGCAGCCACCCTGAACATCAACGGACTCGGAGTTAAGCCAATAAAAAAATACGGGGTTGACACGCTCGGCGCTGAAGAAATCCGCGCCGGACAGATAGTCTGCGTGGTATATGACGGAGTGAATTTCCAACTGCTATCCCGCGGCCTGGCGCATCAGGTCGATGCGGTAGTTAATTACGCTGCCGACACCGGCGCTGCCGACGCTTACACCATCACCCTGACGCCTGGCATAGCGGAGTATGTAATCGGCGCTCCCGTCCTTTTTCTTGCCGGCAATACCAACACCGGCCCGGCGACGCTAAATGTAAACGGCTGCGGTGTTAAGGATGTAAAAAAACGCGGTAATCTGCCGCTCGATGCCGGAGATATTGTTTCCGGCCAGATAGCCGTAGTTATCTACGACGGTGCCAACTTCCAGTTGCTCACCCCGGCATTCTCCAACGGAGTGCCGGTCGGTACGGTGATTACTCGTATTTCTCGCCGGACTCCGGCGGGATATATTCCCTATAAGCCCGCAACTTTATTAAGGGCACAGTATGCGGAACTGTTCGACTTTATGGTCCCGCATTATGCTGTAACGCTTCCTATTGGTACGCCCTTGATTATTCCCAAACCCGACCACGGCCTTGATATCGGGGACCGAGTCCGCTTCACCACAACCGGCACGCTCCCTACTGGTATAACCGTTGGCACGGACTATTATATTCTCGCCGCCGGCTTCACTGTTGACGCCTTTAAGATCAGCACAACTCCCATCGGTGCGCCTATCGCCACAAGCGGCGCACAGGATGGTGTCCACACGTTATTCTGTTGGTCAGTAGCTGGTCCCGGAAATGGCCTTACAACTTTCGACATCCTAGACCCCCGCGGCTACTTCCTGCGCATCTGGGATGGTGGCCGCGGCCTCGATTCCGGCCGCGTTTTCGGCAGCTTTCAGAATGACGCTATTATAGACCATACACACCCCGCGCGTGGAGATGTTGCATCGAACGGGGTGGATGGCACAGGGCATCAGTCTCGGGTGGGGGAGTTCGATACTCAAGGGGTCAAGCAGCCTAATAATGGCGGTGTTGAAACCAGGCCAAAAAACTTAGCACTGCCGGCCTTCATAAAGTATTAAGCAAAGTACCTGTTCCTTGATAATTAAAAAGCCCCGAAACCGGGGCTGAGAATAAAAGTTATCAACAATTTGCGATTTTTTGCTTAAATATAGGTCTAAAGGCCTACGTTTTTCTCAAACTGCCTGATACTTTTTCTCAAACTGCCTGATAGGTTATAAGCGTTCCGATGGATCCGAATTCTATTTCGATCACTATGTGGCAGAATCACAATGTCAATGTGAACGCGCCCGAACCGGCTATTGACCGGACAGCGGACCTTCCCGCGCCGAAAGCCGAACCGGTAGCGTTGAAGAGCGATGAACAGTCGCTTTCCTCCGGAAATAAAATGAGCCCCGTTCAATCGCCACTTGTCCTTTCAGACTCCGTATCCCCCGTTTCACCCAAGGTGAAAAAATTGGTCGGCCGCATACTGAGAATTAATTCCACGGACGCACCTCACCTTGCATATGCGTATGCCGAGATGGAAAGGGCCTGGAGATCCCGGATCTCAATCCGTATGGCGCCGTCCGGAAATACTGGACGGGGTTGTAACCCAGGTGAAGCCGCATACACACTTGATGGAGACCCGGACATTTATATCTGCGCTCTGATTTTAAATGAAGGAAGCGACAATGCCACAGCACAGGCTCTTATTCATGAAACCGCCCATATCATTGGTTTTGCTAACGAGTGCGACGCCACAAGCCTGGCAATGAGCGCGCTTAGAACCGCAGGCATAGAGCCATATCGCAATGGGTACGCGGATAGCTGCGGGTTGTAAAGGTGGGAAAGGTGCGTGCCACCTTTTTGGGTTTAAGAGCGGTTATCGCCAGTTCCTGCTCTGTCTTTTTCTTTCCGCTGCCGGAAAATTTCCAATAAAGCGCTTCTTTTCCGTCTATTTTCTCAATAATACAAAAAATCGGGGCGGTTTCCTGTAATTCAATAAGCTCCGCCGCGCCCGGTTGTTGGCGGGCGTCACGGAGTCCGGAAGTGGTTGTCTCAATCGTCAGCCGGTGCGGGTTCTATTACTTCGTATAAATCCCCTTTCGGATCCGGCTGGCAGTCTTTGTCCGGCGGGCCGCAGGCGCGTTCATAAAGCGACGCCTGGGGGGCCGGCCTGTACTTCGGGTATTCGGCAGGCAGGCCCAGGTGGGTTATACGGCCTGCAGTGCTTTGGTAACAGGAGCTTTTTCCATTCATGCGGTTTTTTTCGCGGAGTTTTCAATCAGGACTTTGGTAATAGACTATCAAGCTGACTTCACCGCCGGCCGCGTTTACGTAAAACGTATAACTCTCATCAATGACACCCGGCTGCAGCCAGGAAAAAACCCAGTATTTATAATCCTTTAAAATGCCTGGTTTTGAACTTTTAATTTCCGTGACACCTGTTTTAGAACAAGATCGAAGTATCTCTACCCCGTCAAGAAGCTGCGGCGCGACCGGTTGAAACCTTCCCTTGACCGGTTCGTCCCACTTCTCCAGGTTTTTTAAAAAGGACAGATCGTACGTACTCTTTTTGTTACCGGGCGCCGCGAGCGCGTTCAGGCAGGGTTTCAGGTGTTCGAATGCGATCTCTTTGTTCATATATTGCCCGGACCGTTCAATAGGCGCAACGGATCGCTTCGCGCTCATATAGCGCCCGACCAGCAGACCAGTAGCAGTCAACAGCAATAGAAGGCCCGTTATCGAGTACTTATCCATATCTATTTCCTAAAAGAGTTGGCATAAGGGAGCGGTATGAGTTTACAGCACTAGCCTAAAAAACTCCCCTGGTACCTTTTTATATTTTTCATGCATGTTAATCAATAGCCATTTAGTCATCAGCGTCCCCTACGCTAAGCCGCAAATATATATCTGCTTCTTGGAAGCCGAAGTGAAAAGGAAAGGTGCGTGCCACCTTTTTGGGTTCCCAATAAAGCGCTTCTTTTCCGTCTATTTTCTCAATAATACAAAAAATCGGGGCGGTTTCCTGTAATTCAATAAGCTCCGCCGCGCCCGGTTGTTGGCGGGCGTCACGGAGTCCGGAAGCGGTTGTCTCAATCATCAGCCGGTGCGGGTTCTATTCCTCCGGGTGAAGTAATAAAGCCGGGCGAAGCTTCAAAGCTTCGCCCGGCATTTTGCCGCTTTTGCCTCCTCGGTAAGCGGGGAACCGTTAAAGACCGTACTTTAGGGAACAAGCGCCGCGGCGTCGAAAGACAAGATAAAGACTATGCCGGTGGCTGACTTCTGGCCGGCGACTATAACCCCTGCGAAGCGGCCGCTCGCGTCCTTTACAGCCCGGCCCGAGTCGCCGGGGACGATCGTTCTTTTGGCTCCCGCGCTCTGAGTGATCCCGATCCAGGCATTAAGACCGCTCGCTTCAAGCCCCGGGACGGGCATTACTATCCCGGCAGGAATGCGCAATTCGCCGTCATCCAGGGCGATAGTCAGAAGATCGTCGGCAACCGGCGTTACGGCTGCAACCGCCGCGATCTGCCGGCGGGCGGCGTTCGCGTCAAAAGAGATCACGGCGAAGTCCGTAACTTCAAGCGTCATGGACGTGTCTCCGATATTAATTATCTTCTTGCCGCCGGTATCGCGGCCGGTTCTGACCGAAGCGGTCTCAGCGGAACCCGGATCGGTAGCGGTCTTAGGAAGAAAGAGGCGGTCGACCCGTACCCAAGTGCCCGAGTCGCCGACCTCGATGACAGCCAGCGACTGTAAAAGAATTTTTCCACCCGGCTGCCGTTTCAGGGCTTTGTCTTTAATGAAACCATCTATCACATGCGCCGCTGTCACCCAGGCGTCGGACCCCAACATCGAGAGCGTCGCTTTCTTGTCCCCCTGCCAGAGCATGGAGCACTTGCTGAGCCCGAGGTCCTGGCAGCGTTCTATCTGCATCCGGAGCAGGGTGGCATTCAAATAATTGAATTTTCCCTGGTTGCTCTGGTCATCCTGGAACTTATACTCGCTGGCGCTGAAATTCTTCAATAATTCGGGATAGCGGTCCGCCGTATAGACTTTCGGCTTACCCTCGACCAAAAGCGGTATAAGGGAGATCAGGGTCGCGCTTTTAACACTGCCTTCTGTCGCGTCAGCTCTTATCACCGGGGCCGCTTTAGAAATTATGCTTCCGGAAACCGCCCGGAGCGCCACGTTGCCGCCGGCCGCCTTTATAAGGCCTTCCCACGCGGCATTCTCCGCGTAAGCTCCGCCCGCCATCCCCAGCATAACCACGGCCAATAATAGCTTTTTCATTTTGTGTTTTCCTTGACTCACTCCCGCTTGATTAAAGTTTACACCGCATATTTACGGATCACCTGAGTCCGAAGTACCAGCGCGGCGGAGTGAATCGACCCAGGAGCGGCGGCTGAACAAACATGCTTCGAATTAAACCTGCGGCTTAACCAGAATCTACTTAAGCCTTTGGTTTAACAAAAGGCGCTTTGATTGGTAACAGTAATAAGGCCAGGTCTTTACTTTTGACCTGCTGACAAAGTCGAGGGAGGAGACATGGCAAAAATTACAGACTTTGATTGCTTTGCTGCGGATGGCAGAAAATTAAAGGCAGATTCGTTTGGTAATAATATTGCACTGGTGTGTCCGGATTGTCAGGAATATCCAGTTTTGGTTATTGCGCGCGAACATCAAAGGGGGATGAAAGAAGAAAATCCTGCTATATGCCGTGGGTGCAATTCCAAATTTATTGTAACAGTTGACTCTAACCATAGGCGTATAATAGTTCATGGATGTCCATCGTAAGGACGCGATACTCAATGGAGGGAGGAGTGTTATTTCCTAACTTCCTAATTTTCAGGGAGTGTAAACTAAACTGTGTAAACGCCATCATTACCTCCCCAGCCTGACCCTGCCAGCAAAAGTCATCGATAGTTCGGAAATCGTCGAGGCCCAGTTATGAACCGGCGAAGAAAAGTGTCTCGACGAGACCTCCGCCTTGCGCGATGCTTTTAGGTAACTTTTAAGGCTCCCGGTAAAGGGAATGTAAAAGTTATATAATCAAAATTGAATTATGAAGCTCTTTCCCGAAGGCAGATCAAAGGCGCTTTCCGGCCTCGCGCTGGGCGCCGCGGCGGTCTGCGGCCTTATGGCGCTGAAGGCCGCGGCCGACCTTTTTACCTTTCTTCAGGTGTTTTCCACCCCGGCTTTTTTTCTGGCGCTGGCGCGCTCTACGGTGCCTGTGGAAATGCCGCCGCTGGCCGGCTTTATCGTACGCAATATGCGCCTGGTCTTTATCTTTTCTGTCTTTTTCTGGCTTTCCGGCTGCGCGCTGGCCCTGGGGGTGTGGGGCCGCAGGGAATGGGCCCGCCGCGGCGCGACCACGATGCTGTACCTGCTGAGCGCGGCTGCGCTGCTGCTGCTCCTCCTTCCCTGGCTGGCCATACCGCGCCCGCTGGTTTACGGCGGCGTCTCTCTGGCGCCCGAATTTAACGCGGCGGTCAGGGCGGCGGCGTTCATGGCCAGGATAACGGCCCTGCTGGCCGGCAGCCTCTGCCTGTGGTGGGCGCTGGCGCTGGACCGCGGGCCGCTCAGAGGAGAATTCAAGAGCGGCGTTGAACGGGCCCCCGGCATTTAATAAAATATAGACAAGCCGGCGCTCTCTCCTGCCGGCCGGCCGGGAATCCCGCCGGGCCGTCGGAAAAGCGTTATTCAAGAGGTATCTTCATGTGGAACTATACGGAAAAAGTGTTCGAGCATTTCAAAAACCCCAGAAATGTGGGTGAAATAGAGAACCCCGACGGCGTTGGCGAGATCGGCAGCATAGTGTGCGGCGACGCGCTGAAGCTCACGCTCCGGATAGACAAAGCCGCCGACAAGATCACCGACGCCAAGTTCAAGACCTTCGGCTGCGCCAGCGCCATCGCCTCCTCCTCCGCCCTCACCGAGATGGTGAAAGGCCTCACCCTGGAGGAAGCCTCCAGGATAACCAACCAGCAAATAGCCGACTTCCTGGGCGGCCTGCCCGGCGAGAAAATGCACTGCTCCGTGATGGGCATGGAGGCTCTGGAAGCCGCCATCAAGAACTACCGCGGCGGCAAGGCGGAAAAAGTTATCATCGGCCAGGCCGAGAAGATAGTGTGCAAATGCTTCAGCGTCACCGAATCCGCCATTCTCAAGGCCATCAAGCTCAACAAGCTGCATACCGTTGAGGAAGTCACCAATTTCACCAAAGCCGGCGGCGGCTGCGGCCAGTGCAAAGGCGAGATAGAGAAAATTCTGAAGGATTACTGGGCCGAAGCCGAGCACAAACACTTCGACAAAATGACCGTAGTAGAAAAAATTAAAATGATAGAGAAAGTCCTGGCCGAAGAAATAAACCCCAAGCTCAAAGCCGACGGCGGCTGGATGGAGCTCGTAGACATCCAGGGCCAGAAAGTAAAGCTCCGCTTCCTCGGCATGTGCCACGGCTGCCCCTCCTCCGGCGCCACCTTAAAGAACGTAGTCGAAAAAGAACTGCGCGAGCGCATCGACCCCGCGATAGAAATAGAAGCGGAATAATCGCTTGTTGGAGGGGAGACCGCAGTGGGCAGGTTAGCAAAAGCCCGTCGGAAGGGATGGCGAGGGTATGGGTTCGGCGGGCCTTCACGGAGGCCGAGGCTTGCGTAAGCGCCGAGGCCGAGTGATGAGCGCGGCCACGGTGTGGCCGATAGCGCGCCCGCCGGGCCCATACCCTCGACAGCCCCGACTGAACATCTCTCTGTTGGTTTCCCCTGTGGTTTTCGAGGATATCTTATGGAAAAAGTTTATTATTTCGACAATAACGCCACCAGCCGCGTAGCGCCCGAAGTCGCCAAAGAGATGGAGCCGTTCTTCAACGAGCTCTACGGCAACCCCTCCAGCATGCACTTCTTCGGCGGCGGCAACCAGAAATACCTCGACCTCGCCCGCGGCCGCGTCGCCTCCCTGCTCGGCGCCGAGCCCTCTGAAATAATCTTCACCAGCTGCGGCACTGAATCCGATTCCACCGCCGTCTGGTCCGCCCTCCGCGCCTGGCCCGACAAAAAACACCTCATCACCACCAAAGTCGAGCATCCCGCCGTCCTCAACGTCTGCAAACACCTCGAAACCCAGGGTTACCGCGTCACCTACCTGCCCGTCGACAGCGCCGGCCGGCTGAACCTGGAGCACCTGAAAGCGGCCCTCACCCCCGAGACCGCGCTGGTGTCCATAATGTGGGCCAATAACGAGACCGGGGTCATCTTCCCGGTAGAAGAAGCCGCCCGCATAGCCCACGCCAAAGGCGCGATGTTCCACACCGACGCCGTGCAGGCCGTAGGCAAGCTCCCGATAAATCTTAAAGACACCAAGATAGACATGCTTTCGCTTTCCGGCCACAAACTGCACGCGCCCAAAGGCATAGGCGTGCTGTACGTGCGCAAAGGCTCCCGCTTCGCGCCGTTCCTGATGGGCGGCCACCAGGAGCAGGGCCGGCGCGCCGGCACCGAGAACGTGCCCTACATCGCGGGCCTCGGCAAAGCGGCCGAGCTGGCGGCGGCCAATCTTGAAAAAGAGAACACTTATGTTAAAGACCTGCGCGACCGGCTTGAGAACGGCCTGCTCGCCATAAAAAATTCCCGCGTGAACGGCGGCGGCGCCGACCGCCTGCCCAACACCACTAATATCAGCTTCGAATACATAGAGGGCGAATCCATACTGCTGATGATAAGCGAAAAAGGCATCTGCGCCTCCTCCGGCTCGGCCTGCACCTCCGGCTCCCTGGAGCCTTCGCACGTGCTGATGTCCATGGCCGTGCCGCAGACCTACGCCCACGGCTCGGTGCGCTTCTCCCTGAGCGTCTACAACACGCGGGAAGAAGTGGACTACATCATAAAAGAATTCCCGCCCATCATCGAGCGCCTGCGCGCCATCTCCCCCTTCGCCGACGGCAAGCCGCTGTTCGGCATGGAATCCTGCGAACCCCACAAACACTGAAGCCGGGCAGCCGGCAAAAGGGGCGGGTCTTTACTTTTAACCTTTAACGCGAAACCGGGGGGGCAGGCTTGGTTGTTTTTTCGCGATACTATACTGACACGCCGAGGGTTATTAAAAGTTAAAATATAAAGCAGCAGAGCTTTGGGCCGGTTGGCCCGAGGCTCAACTTCCAAAGAGGATTGACGCGAACTATATGATCAATTGTCCCAAATGTTCTTCTGAGGCGCTGGTTGAGACCCCTGCACTGGGAAATATCCCGCTCGACGTCTGCCCGGGCTGCTCCGGGATCTGGTTCGATAAGGGCGAACTTGAAGCTCTGCTTAAACAATCACAGGGCGGGGACTCGGCGGACCTTGCTCTTATCAACCCCGGGGCCGAGGGCCTAGAATGCCCCCGCTGCAAAAATAAAATGTCGCGCGGAGGCCTGGTGAATCCTCTTTTGCTGGTGGACAGATGCCAGTCCTGCGGCGGTATCTGGCTGGACCCGCGCGAACTGGCGCTCGTAAGGAAACTGCTCGGCCTTTCCGGGGGGCCCTCCGAAGTGACGGTGGACAGGCCCGCCGCGGTCCCGGCCGCGCCGCCGGCGCCGGATGTTAAATCCACGCTGTTAAAGCTTGTCGCCGCGGCCGGCGCCATACTTGGGCTCATCGGCGTAAGTTTCGAGATGTATCTTTATTTCAGCCCGGCGGCCGCAGTGTCGCATTCGCCGTCCGCTGGCTTGTCCGTAGCCGGCGTCCTGCTTTTCGCCGGCGGTATTTTCGTCCTTAACCGGGAAAAATAACGCTGCCGCTAAAGGCCGGAGCAGCAGCAGGCCAGAAACCGCCGGGGAAGCCCGGCGGTTTTGTTTGTACCGATCGGCCTGTAGTTTAACTGGCCTTCCGGACCTTACTGCCGCGACGGCAAAAAAACCGCCTCAAACTATCGTCTCTTTGTAAGCATTAAGAAGGGCGGTCAGGGTAATTCTTCAGGGTAGACGGCCTTGCCGCCCCGGGGGAGGCTGGGGACGGCTATTATGCGCAGCCTGGTGTTGGTGGGAAAGAGGACTTCCCTCTAATAGTTTACCGCATTTGCCTGGATCTGCAAGTTCCAAAGGTTCAAAAGGTCCCGCTCCCAAAGGCCATCAGGCTTCCTTGTCAGGTGGCGGCAAGCTCAGCACGTCAATTTTTATAAACCCCGCAATGTAGTTTTGCCAGGGCTTGGGCCCGCGAAAACGGCTGAGCCCGGAATAATTGCCGCTAAAATATTTTTCAATAATTAAGCCATCCGCTTACCTAAAGGCAGCTTAGCTAAGCCGCGCCTCCTGGGTCAAATAATCGGACCGCCCTGGTTCTTCGGCCTCATGGAATGCGGCCGCTAACCGGGTAAACTTATGATATTAAAGGCCGTTGCGGGGAGAGGCTCGCGGGAGGAAAAAAACATATGAATAAGCCAGTGATAATATTAGCGCTGCTGTTGGCGGCCGGCGCCGCGGCCAAAGCGGGGGAGCTGGAAGGCCTGAAGGATTCTTCGGGCTCGCTGTTCGGCGGGAGCGCCGGGGGCGTCATCAGCCTGCCGAGGGCGGCGGACGCGTTCCCGGAGGGAATGGCCTTTCCCCGCGCCGCTGCGGCCGACCCCGGCGGTGAAACCGGCGCCGCGCCCGGAGACCTGTTCCTGACCGTCGACCGCTTCCCCTCGCCGAACGACGCGCCTGTGTTTTTCGCGGTCTGCGACAGCGAAAAGTGCCACGAACTACAGGACAAGGGTTATAAAAATATTGCGGCCGCGCTGATCGAGAGCGGCCCCTCCGTCCGGACATACAAGATCAGCGGGCTTAAGCCCGGAGAGTATTCCATAAGCGGCTATAACGACATCAACAAGAACGGCGTCCTTGACCGCGGCCTGTTCAGCATCCCGAAAGAGCCGGTGGGCTTTTCAATGCTCGACACCGGCAAGCTGGGCAGCAATCCGGCCTGGAGCTCCGTGAAGTTTACGATAGGAGCCGCGCCGGTGGAGGTAACGTTCCACCTGATCAATAAATTCGGTTTGTAGTTTAGGAAAACGGCGAACAGCGTTCGTCAGGGCCATCATTCCTGTGTTCCGGTTATCGCCGGGGACGAGCGCGCTTTCGGTCGTCGATTCAAAACGGCCGGCGAAAAGAAGTCTATGCATGATTGTGTTATAATGTGACAAAGGTCAGAGGAATTTGTTTACGGCTGCTGACGATCGCGCATCTGCGGAACACCCCGCAGCTTCATCTCCTCGATAAATAATTCATGCCGCAGGGAGAAAAAAGAATAAAGTATCTTCTCGCCGCAGCATTTGCTGCCGCCTGCATTCCCGGATCGGCCTGGCCGGCGAAAGCGCAGGTCGCAGCGCCCGGCAGCCTATATGAATTCGGAGACAGCTTCCAGGATAAGGGCTACGTCTGCGGCAATTATGGAACGCCGCTCGGCGCCTGCACCAACTATCGCAACATCCCGATGCAGCTCGGTTTGATCTCCAGTTACCGCTTTGTGCCGGGAAACGATTTTGCTGTCGGCAGCACCGCCAGCGGCCCGGGCAACCTTACCGGAATGCCGCTGCTTTATCCTTATCCCGATTACCCGTTGGGAACCTATCCGCACATGTTCGGCCAGATAGCAGAGTTTCAGGCGCTCGGCCGCGCCATCGGGCCCGATGATCTTGTGACTATTTCTTATGCCGGAAACGATCTGCGATACGGACTCCCCGCCGGAGGGGGAGCTAACCTGGCATATTCAGTCGCTTCCTATTTGACCGCCGACGTCGGGAACCTGATCGCCCTTGGCGGCAGGAATTTTGTGCTGTTCGGCGCAATGCCGCTCGACCGGCAGGCCGTCGCCGGCCATAGCCTCGCCTATTACTACGGCGTGGCCGACAGCGACGTCCATGAATATTACACAACCCTCAATGCAGCCCTTCCGGCCAGTCTGGCCCCGTTCGAAAGCACCAGCGTTCATCTGAGGATCCTCGACATCAATACAGTGACTGACCACGTCCTGGACGATCCGGCAAGGTATGGATTTATTCCGGGGGATTGTCTCGACGTGGCGGGCTGCCCCTCTGCCCCGCTTGCTGACCAGAACCAGTACGCGTTCTACCGAGGTCATCCCTCCGACTCCTTTGCCCTGCTTATAGCTAAATACATCCAGAATCTTCTCAATTCCGCGTATCAGGTGCCGGCGCAGGCCGACCTGGCTCAGCTGAGCGCGCGATCCTTCAATTCGTCGCTGATGGCGCGGCTCAACGGCGAACATGTGGGGCTAGCCGAGGCTTCCGGAGAGGGGGCGCCCCGGCCGGCAGAAAGCCGATGGTCCTTTTTTCTGGGCGGAAATTACGCGGCGGGAACGGTCAAGGACAGGGCGAACGCGAACGGGATGGACTGGCACCAGGGCGACGGAACCGCCGGCGCGGAGTACCGGCCGGATCCGAACCTGCGGCTCGGTCTGGCGATCGGCTATGTCAGGCCCGTTTCTAAATTGAGCGATGACATGGGAACCGTCGCCCTCAACTCCTTTCAAATCGCCGGTTACGCCTCCTTCAGTTATCCTCATTGGTTCGCTGACGCGGTGTTGAGCCGCGCTCTAAACCGGTACGAGCTCTCGCGGCCCGGCGTCATCGACACTCTTTCCGCCTCGCCGGACGGGGCCAGCTTCGTAGCCTGCACGCAGGGCGGCTATCTGTTCGGTCCCGCCGCGCTCCGGGTCGGGCCGGTCGCCGGTTTTTCATACGCCCGCGTCTCGGTGGAGCCTTACAGCGAATCAGGCGATATCGTTCTGGCGCAGGCGGTGGGCAGACAGCGGTCCAATACGCTGACCGGACGGGCAGGCGCGCAAGCGCGGGCTCCGGGGATAAATATTTGGGGCCGAAAATTGACGGCCTTCGTTAATGTGACGGCGGAGCGCGACCTCCTTGCCGGAGCGCGGGTGATCACTACTACCGGGCTGGATCCCGCTTCGGCCGTGCCGGTGTACACCCCGGTAGCCAATGCGCTCGAAACCTATGGCAGGCTGGCCGGAGGCATAGAGGTGAAATTGTCGGACCGTTTCACGCTGGGCCTCAACGGCGAAGGGACGTTCGCTCGTCAGGGCGGCAACCGGCACGGCGCCGACGGAATGCTCAGATTCTCGTTTTAACTGTTAATATTTAACCGCAGACCGGCAGGTTAGGGGATATCGGGCTCCGTCAAAAATTCGCTACAATGAATTGACCGCTTTGGCGGGACTTTATAGGACTTCAGGCTTGACCCTGGTGAAAATATGGCTGAAACAGAATTCGTCGCGCGCCTCAAAGATGTCACCAAAACCCACATGCTCGACAAGGTCGAGATCCAGGCTTTAAAGGGCATCACCGTCGATATCCCCCGCAATAAATTCAACGTCATCATCGGCCAGTCGGGAAGCGGCAAATCCACCCTTTTAAACCTCCTCGGCTGCATCGATACGCCCACCAGCGGGTCCATCGAGGTGTGCGGCAAGAACGTGGCCTCCCTCTCCGACGATGAGATGTCTGATTTCCGCGCCAGGCATATCGGTTTCGTCTTCCAGACCTTCAACCTGATGCCGGTGTTCTCCGCCTACGAGAACGTCGAGTACCCGCTTCTGATAAATAAGACCCCGCCCGGCGAGCGCCGGGAGCGCGTGCTCGCCACGCTCGAAAAAGTGGGGCTCGCCGACCAGCGGGATAAATTCCCCAACGAGCTCAGCGGCGGCCAGCGGCAGCGGGTGGCGATCGCCCGCGCGCTCGTCAAGAACCCGGAGATGGTGCTGGCGGACGAGCCCACGGCGAACCTGGACCACAGGACCGGCAACGAGATCATAGAGCTGATGCAGACCATCCAGGCGCGGGAAAAGACTACCTTCATCTTCTCCTCCCACGACAAGAACCTCATCACCAACGCCGAGGACCTGTTCATGATAATGGACGGGGTGATACTATGAAGACCCTCCGTATCGCATACCGGAACATCTGCCGCAATAAGCGGCGGTCGCTCATGACCATCCTCGCCATAGCGGTCAGCAGCGTCTCCGTGCTGTTGTTCGGCGGGAATATCTCGTCGATAATCTACACGCTGCAGACCGGCTATGTGCGGACCTCCGGGCATATCCATATCTACAAGAAAGGCTATTCCAGATACGGCGCCGCTAATCCCGCGGCGTACGGAATGGAAGACTACGGCAGGATCATAAAGCTCATCAACGACGACCCCGCCGTAAAGCCGCATTTGCGCCTGGTCATGCCGTTCCTGGCCTTTCAGGGGATAGCGGGCAATTTCACCGCCGACACCTCGCAGTCTTTTTTCGGCATGGGGATAGTGCCCTCGCTGTTCGAAAAGCTGATGGTCTGGGACCAGTACCATTTGAAAGTGACGAAGACCGACGTCTCCATCGGGCTTAAGGACGACGACCTCTCGGGCGGGGTCCTCGGCTACGGTATGGCCGAGCGGCTGAACCTTTGCGGAGAGATGGGGCTGACGGATTGCGCCGTGCCGCCGGCGGCGAAAGAGGCTCCGGGCGGCGCGCCCACCGAGGATTTCAGCGCGCTGACGAAGGACGATTTCCCCGCGCAGGCTGCCGGCGGGGCTGGCGCCGCGGCGCGGCTCGATCTGCTCGCCGCCACCTCCGGGGGCGCCCCGAACGTGGTTTCCGTAGAGCTGCGCAAGGCGATGAAGATGGGGACGAAAGCTTTCAACGAGGGGCTGATAATAATGAACCTCGACCTGGCGCAGAAGCTCGTCAGCGGCCGGGGCGTGAAAAAGGTGACCGGGCTGATGGTGCAGCTGAACCGCACCGACAGCACGGAGCTGGTCAAGAAGCGCCTGGAGCAGCTGCTGCCGGGGAACGACTACGAGGTGAAGACCTTCGGCGAGGTCCGCCCGATGTACGGGCAGACGATCTCGATGTTCCTGACCATCTTCGGGTTCGTGGCGCTCATCATGGGCGTGATCGTCCTTTTCACCACCATCAACACGATGTCCATGAGCGTGATGGAGCGCATCAGCGAGATCGGCACTTCCCGCGCGCTTGGGCTGAGGCGCTCCGCCATCATCGGCCAGTTCGTGGGCGAGGGTTTCCTGCTGGGCACGCTGGGCTCGACGCTGGGGGTCGTTGCCGCGCTGGCGGTGAGCCTCGGGGTCAACCTGCTGGAGATCACCTGGACCCCGCCGGATTATGCCAATCCCATCCTTCTCTCCATCCACATGTTCCTGCAGCCGTTCTTCCTGCCGGCCTGCTGGCTGGGGCTCATCGCGGTGGCGACGCTGTCGTCGGTGATCCCGGCCCGCAACGCCGCGCGCATGGCCATCGTGGACGCGCTGAGACATAACTGAGCTGGAGCCTTATATGAAATTACTTCTTTCAGCCGCGGTTCTGACCCTCCTCGCGCTGCCGGCCTGTCCGGCGGAGGAGGCCAAAACGGCCGATGTCATCATCGCCGAGGCCGACGCCGTGCGCAACCCGGACAAGCCCTTCAGCATAATCGTGTCCATCGCGGAATACCGCGGCGGGAAAAAAGAGAACGCGATGTCGCTGAACGTTTATTCCAAAGAGAATACCGCGACCGGGCAATACCGCACGCTGGCGCTTTTCCTGAGCCCGCCGAAGGACGAGGGTAAAGTGATGCTGAAGAACGGGAACGAGCTCTGGTTCTACGATCCCGTCTCCAAGGCGAGCGTGCGCATCTCGCCCCAGCAGCGGCTGATGGGGCAGGCCTCGAACGGCGACGTGATGACCGTGAACATGCGCAAGGATTACAAGGCCGCTATCGCCGGCGAGGAGACGATTACCGATTCCTCCAAAAAAAAGGCGGCGTGCTATAAGCTGGAGCTGACCTCCCGCGGGGAATCTAACTATTACCGCGCGGAATACTGGGTGGAGAAAGCCGATTCCCGCCCGGTAAAAGGGAAATTCTATTCGGACAGCGGCCGCCTGCTGAAGATAGTGTATTTCGGCGGCTATAAGGCCGAACTGGGCCGGGAGCGCCCCACCGAGGCCGTGATCATCGACGGCGTCGACCCGAAGCTCGTGACCAAGATGCTTTTCACCGATTACACCGAAAGGAAAATACCCGAAGAATGGTTCCAAAAAGAATATCTGCCCCGGTTCAAAGGGGATTGATCCTGGCGGCGGCGCTGGGGCTGTGTCCGCAGAGCGGCGCCGCCGGGCAGGACGAGGACCTGGACCTGATCCCCGATTCCGTTTCCTCCGCGCAGCCGGCGCCGCCTCCCCGCGCCGGAAAGAGCGGTAATTCCTTCAGATTCTTTTTCGAAGATGAAGCCCAGGCGAATGCCCTGCGGCGCGGCACGGTGCTTCCCCTGCCGGCCGAATATCTTCCCGGCTGGTCGAACAGGTTCACCTTTTACGGCCGGGCTGATATTAAACTGGCCCCGTCCCTGAGCCTGACGCTCGCCGACCGGGTCAACCATCTGTCGGACGCCAACTCCGAGTTCCCCTCGGGTAAGGTGCAGAACGATCTGAACGAGGCTTATCTGAGCTGGAACGCCGGCCGCGAAAATTATCTGGACGCGGGCCGGATTAACCTGAAAAGCGGCGTCGCCATCGGGTTCAACCCCGTCGATTACTTCAGGAAGAACTCGGTGAGCCTCAGGACCTCGGAGGATCCCCTGGTGCTGCGGGAAAACCGCCTCGGCACCGTGATGGCCAGGGCGCAGAGCCTTCTTCCTTTCGGCTCGCTGACCCTGGCCGCCGCCCCGGAGATCTCGGACAAGCTCGGCCGGTTCATCACCGACAAAACGAGCTTCGCGCTCTCCCTCCAGCGCACCAACGCTTATCCGCGCTACCTCGCCAAAATAAGCTCTTCCTATAAGGGGATCAGCTCCGACCTGCTGTATTACAGCGAGAGGCCCGGCACCTCCTTCGGAGCGGATATTTCTCGGTCCCTCGGGGACAGGTTCGTGGTTTACGGCGAGTGGAGCGGCGGCAGGCGGCACAGCCTCACCGCTGACGCGCTCGTTTACGACGCGAAATTATACGGCGTGGACGCCTTGAAATACGACTATGCCGTGCCGGGGGATTCGCGGCGGCGGTTCCGCAGCCAGGCCGCGGCCGGTTTTTCCTTCACAGAGAGCGAAAATAAGCGCAGCACTTTTGTGGAGTTCCACTATAACGAGGCCGGGATGGCCGACGGGGACTGGAAAAACTGGTTTCTGGCCGGGCAGGTGCAGAAGCTGCTGAACTTCCCCGAGCTCGCCCCGGTCTACGCGCAGGTCAACACGGCGCTCTGGTCGATCCGCGACTACGCCCAGCGCAGCATGGAGCCGGTTACGCGCCGGCAGCTTTTTATCCGCAACCAGTGGCAGGAGGCTTTTCTAAAGAAGCTCGACCTGACGAATCTTTTGCAGCTTAACACCGACGACTCCAGTTTTTTTCTGCAGTCCTCCGCGAAGTATAACCTGAGCGACCAGCTGGTCTGGAACCTGACGCTTTATTTTTACAGCGGCACGGAGCGCAGCGAATACGGCAGTGTGAACAAGTGGAACGCGGCGAAAACCGGGCTGGCTTACTTATTCTAACAGGAGCTTATGAAAAAACCGGACAAATTGGTGATCCGCAACATTACTCCCGCCGAGATGGATTTTGTCGTAAGCTGGGCGGCGCGCGAGGGCTGGAACCCCGGCCTGCTCGACGCGAAGTGCTTCCTGGCCGAAGACTCGAGCGGCTATTTTATCGCGGAGGCCGACGGCGAGCCGGCCGGCTGCCTTTTCGGGATAAATTTCAGCGCCGACCTGTGCATGGGCGGAGTTTTCATCGTGAACCCGGAATACCGCGGGGGCCGGATAGGCGTCGAGCTTGCCAAAAGAGCGGCGCAGCACGCCGGCAACAGAACTATCGGCATCGACGCGGTAGAGCACAAGGTGAAAAACTATCGGTTCTTCGGGTTCCTCCCCGCCTACAAAATAGTGCGCTATGAAATGCTCGCGCGCCCCGCGGGGAAGAAGATAGAGACGGTCGACCTCACCGAATATCCTTTCGATAAATTCAACGCCTACGACGGCAGATTCTTCCCCGCCGACCGCTCCAAATTAATGGGGGAATGGCTGAAGCAGAAGCCCACGGGCGCGGCGCTGGGGCTTCTGGTGAACGGCGAGCTCGCCGCCTACGGGGTCATCCGCAAAGCGTGCCACGGCTACCGCCTGGAGCCGCTCTACGCCGACAGCCCCGGGCTCGCCGATGACCTCCTTATGGCGCTGGTCGGCGGCGTGGAGCCCGGCGCTCCGGTCTATCTCAACATTCCCATGCCGAACAAAAGCGCCTGCGCGCTGACAGAAAAGTACGGGATGAAGCCGGTGATCACTCTGGTCAGAATGTACAACCGCGTCGTGCCGGAGAACGCCTCGCTGCCGAAGGTCTACAGCCAGATGGGCTGAAGAGCGGGCGGGAGGGCTCCGCGTTTATGTTTGTATGCGGGCGGTTTAAGTGCTAGAATGATTATTCAGCCGCAGTAACATGATTTTCGGGCCCGTAGCTCAGTTGGTTAGAGCAAGCGACTCATAATCGCTGGGTCGTAGGTTCAAGTCCTACCGGGCCCAGTATTTAAAAAGGCCGTCCTCCTGAAAGGGGACGGCCTTTTTGCGTAACCGGAGCTCGCCGCGCCGCTACCTCTTCACCGCTTTATCCGCCGCGTAGGTATATTCGGCTTTCAGCGGGCCGCCGGGCTCATAGACGCGCAGCACTTTGAGGGCGTTCTTCTCAAAAACCAGCTCTTTCTCCAGGCTGCCGCCCTCCGTGTAGACCTTCACGGCGCCGTCCGGCACTTTACCTTCCCGGCTTATGACATTATAGTCCCTGTCCAGGCGGGCTTTGCCTACATATTTCCCGTTAAGCCGGAAGGAAAAAAGCTCGCCGCGCGCCAGGCTCGTTGACTTGACGGTGACCACAGGCCCGGGTTCCGCTGCGGGCTCTTTGGCCGCTACCGCCGCGGCCTGCGTTTTGAGAGGCGCTGCCGGGCGGCCGTCGACATAGAAGGTCTCGGCGCTCACGGTCCCGTCGGCGCCGTATTCCTTCCGCCAGCCGTTGAGCAGATCGTTCTTATAGGAGGCTTCCATCAGCAGCTTGCCGTCCTCTGTGTAGTATTTGAACGGGCCTTCCTTGCCGCCCGCCAGGTAGGAGGCCTCTATCTGCAGCGCGCCGCCGGGGAAAAAAGCCTTCACCGTGCCGTTGGCCTTGCCGCTCAGCATGGTTCTCGCCGTTTTACGGCCGCCGTCCGGATAATACTCGGTGTAGGTCCCGTCGCTCATTGTTCCTTCGGACCGAAGCAGCGCGCCGGCGGCGTCATAGGTCTCAGTGGCTACCGCCGCGCCGTTCTCCAGATAGACCAGCTGGATCGTCGCTGTGTCCGGCAGGACCGTATTGAAAGTTAATTTCGGCGCCGCGCCTACGACCGCTTCGGGCAGCGCGGTGGAAATTTCCACCGCCGGGGCGGCCGTGGAAATACCGAGCCCCTCCGGCTGCGCGGTCGAGAGCGCTATTACCGGCGCCGCCGTAGAGGCCGTGACGGCTTCCGGCGCGGCGCTGGAGAGCTCCACAGGGGCGGCGGGGGGGACAGCCGCGGGCGCCGCCGGCGCGGGTGCGGCCTGCCGCTCCCGGACCTCCGCTTTGCTTATGGTGAGCGAGCCGTATTTAGTTTTGACCAGCAGCATGCCGTCCATCTCGCCGGTCAGCTCGCCCTCGAGCCTGGTGCCATCCTGCAGGATAAAAATATCGGCCTGGCAGAAGCCGGGCAGTAAGAGGAAAGAAAGGTAAAGTAAAAATTTCATAAAGTCTCCTGATGTCCTTATTCTACAAAAGAAAGCCGCAAAAACGAAAAAAGGCCCCGAATATAGGCCCTTGACAAAATGATACCTATCTGGTATCATATAAACGCTATGAAGCTTATGAACCGGAATGTGGATTACGCTGCTCGGGCCCTGGTTTTTATGGCCCAGGCAAATAAACCGACCATCTCCGTGGCCCAGATGCAGGAAGAAGTGGGAGTCGCGCGCCCCTTCCTTCGTAAAATCCTGCAAAAACTGCACAAGGCCGGCATCCTGCAGGCCGTAAAAGGCAAAGGCGGCGGCTTCGCTCTGGCCCGGAACCCCGAAAATATCACACTCGGCGATCTGGTAAAGGCCCTACAAGGCCAGATAAAACTTAACGACTGCGTCCTGCGGAATAAACTCTGCCAGAACCACGGCACCTGTAAAATGCGGCACAAAATAGCCGCCATAGAAACCCGCCTGCTGGCGGAAATAGAGGGCATAACAATCAAAGACCTGCTTTAAAGAAACTGTTATTTGGACCAGTAGGGTGGCCGGGGCCGGGCATGGGGTTGCTCTGGAGCCGCTTTGGGGAGGGGGGCCCCGCTTCGGG
>CAIQNV010000145.1 GCA_903873295.1 uncultured Elusimicrobia bacterium | reverse complement strand
TCGGGCATCTCTCCTCCTGGTTAAGTTGTCTAAGCAACAAACTTATACCAGAAAGGCGGGATGCCCCTCTTTTCTTTACTTCATCACGAGGTCAATAGTGACATAGTCATGGGTATGCACTGTAATTCCAGAAGAACCATATATATTGCCAACAAACTGTTTCGCAAAGTTATAGTCGTTATAGTATACAATTTAACGGCGCGGCAGCTTACGCTCGGGCAGGCGGGAAAGCCCGAGTGGGTTCAGCGCGGAATTGTTTGTATATTCTGCCCTGTTCTGCGTATAATACCCTTAAATAATCCGCGTTGCAGCTATTTATATTATGACCAAAAAAAAAGCGCTTGTTTGCGACGATGACCGGCCTCTGCAGGAGATCTTAAGCCATATCCTGGCCAGGACGGGTTTTTCCGTCCTGCTGGCGGACGACGGTGAAAAGGGGCTGGCCAGCATCGCGGAGCACTCTCCCGCGCTGGTCATCCTGGACATGGAGATGCCGCGCAAGGACGGGCTCCAGCTCCTCAAGGACCTGCGCGAGAAGGGAGACCCCGCCCCTTATATCATTATGCTGACTTCGCACGAAAGCACGGAGAAGCGCGACCTGGCCCTGGGGCTTGGCGCCGCCGAAGTGATGATCAAGCCTTTCAACGCCGCCGCGCTCATCAAAAAGATAGAAGGGCTCATTCTGCAGGGGAAGGTCTGATATGCCGACGGAATTAACGCAGCCGCACGCTTCTATAGGGAACATCCTGACAAAGTTCGGCGTGATCACTCCCGAGCAGTTGAAGGAAGCCCTGGGCCAGTGCGACCCCGAGCAAAGGAGCCTGGGCCCCGTGCTGATATCCCTCGGCTTCGCCACCGAGGAGAAGATAAGCAAGGCGGTCAGCCTGCACCTGGGCATCCCTTTCTTCACCACTTTCGAGGGGCTGCTCGACCCTGAAGCCGCCAGGGGGATCCCGGAAGCCATGGCCCGGAAACTGCTGGTCGTGCCCGTCTTCCAGGACGATGAAAAACTGACCCTGGGGATGGTCAACCCGACGGATTTCAAGGCGCTCGATCAGATAGCGGGCCTTAAGGGCGTGCAGGTGCAGCCTGTCATGACCTCGCTGTCAAATCTTTTCACCGCTATCCAGGAAGTCTACATGCCCGGCAAAACTGTTGCCGGGGACGCCGGCGCCCCAGGCGAGGCCCGCCAGCCGGCCGCCGCGGCGGTCGGCTCCGTGGTGGACGCGCTGAACGGTCTTCTTGAAGAGGGGATGGCCCGCCTCGCCAGCGACATCCATCTTGAAGCCGCCGAGACGCAGATGCGCGCGAGGTTCCGCGTGGACGGCATGCTCCAGGACGCCAAGACTTTCCCGAAGGATATTGAGGCCGCGCTGGTAGCCCGGGTCAAGATCCTGGCCAAACTAGATATCACCGAAACCCGGCTGCCGCAGGACGGGCATCTCCGGTTCATCTACGGCGGCCGCGGCGTGGACGTGCGCGTCGCCACCCTCCCCACCGTCCACGGCGAGAAGGTGGTCATGCGCCTGCTGGACTCCACCAAGTCGCTGCGGAAGATGAAAGACCTGGGCATCGACGCCGGGATCCTCGCCCGCTTTTCCGAAGCTATAGCCAGCCCCAACGGCCTGATCCTGGTAACCGGGCCCACCGGAAGCGGCAAGACCACCACGCTTTACTCAGCGCTCTCCGAACTCAATAAACCGGACCGGAACATCGTAACGCTGGAGGACCCGGTGGAATACGTGATGGACCGGATAAATCAGATGGAGGCGTTCGCGAAGATAGGATTGACCTTCGCCTCCGGCCTGCGGGCCATACTCAGGCAGGACCCCAACATCATCCTGGTAGGGGAGATCCGGGACCTGGAAACCGCCGAGATAGCTTTACAAGCGTCCATCACCGGACATATGGTTTTCAGCACCCTGCACACCAACGACGCGATCTCCTGCGTCCACCGCCTTTTGAACATGCGGGTGGAGCCGTTCATGATAGCGGCCGCCCTGCGCGGAGTGCTGGCGCAGCGACTTTTGCGGCGCCTCTGCGACAAGTGCAAGCGGCCCCTGCAGCTTTCAGGGAAACAGCTTACGGAACTGGGTCTGCCGGACAAGCCGGGCGCATGTTTCGAGCCGGTCGGCTGTCACGCCTGCTTCAACACCGGCTATGCGGGCCGCATAGCCATACATGAGTGGATGCCGGTGACCCGCACGGTGCGCGAGCTGATAATGCGCAAAGCGTCGGTGGACGAACTGCGGGCCGCCGTGGATTCGGAAGGTTTTAAAAGCATACGCCGGACCGCCATTGATAAGGCTATGGCCGGCGAGACTTCTCTGGAAGAGGTGCTCCGCATGGCGCGCGAGCAGACCGAGGCCTGATGCCGCAATACCAGTTTAAAGCCATAAACTCAGAGGGCAAGGTTTCGAACGGCGTCTCCGCAGCCCCGTCACAGGAGGAGCTGGCGCGCATTCTCGGGGATCAGGGCCTTTTCCTTATGGAGAGCTCCCTCCTCGGCCAAACGGACGCGCCCGAGACTAAAAAGACCGCCGCCCCGGCCTGCAAGCCGGGAGAACACGTCTCGCTCAGGGAGCTGACGCTCTTCACCGAACAGCTGTCTATCATGGTGCGCACGGCCCTTCCTATAATGGAAGCCCTGGAGATACTGGCCGCCCAGAATGCCAACCCGGACTTTAAAGCCATGCTGCTGGAGATCGCCCGCAGCGTGCGCCACGGCCAGCCCCTCTCCTACGCCTTCGCGCGCTATCCCAAGGTTTTCGACGAGGTTTACATAAGCCTCCTGTCTTCCGGCGAGGCCGGCGGTCAGTTGGACGTAATGCTTGAGCGCATAGCCGCTCATCTGGATTTTCAATGGCAGCTCAAGCAGAAGGTGCAGTCGGCCCTGGTCTATCCTACCGTAGTGGTGCTGACCGCCGTCTCCGTCGTGGCTTTCCTGGTGGTTTTCGTGATCCCCACTTTCCTTGAAGTGTTCACGCAGTTCAATATCGTGCTCCCGCTGTCCACGCGGGCGCTGATCTTCGGCAGCGATCTGGTGCGCCGCTGGTGGTACCTGCTGCTCCCGGGCGCCGCGGGCCTCTGGTGGTATTTCAGCAAGTGGCTCACCGACCCCGCCCATACCAGGGTCATCCACGTCCTCCAGCTCAGGCTGCCGGTAGTGGGCGAGCTCACCCGCAACATAGTCATGACCCGCATACTCATGACGCTGGGCTCGCTGGCCGAGAGCGGCGTGCCTATTCTTAAATCCCTGGAGCTGTCGAAGGCCGCCGCCGGCAATCTGGTCTTCAAAGAGCTGATCGACAAGATAACGGACAATGTCAGGGAAGGCCGCGGCCTTGCCCCGGCCCTGGCCCGAAGCCCCTATATCCCGCCCGCCGTAACCAGCATGATCGCCATCGGAGAAAAGACGGGGACCCTGCCGGAGGTGCTGCGAAAAGTGGCCAGGTTCTATGAGTCGCAGACCGACACCTCCATCAAGAAGCTCTTCGCCATGATGGAGCCTATTTTCATAATAGGTCTGGGCCTGATGGTAGGCGGCATCGCGGTCTCCGTGCTGCTGCCGATGTTCGACCTGGCGGGGGGGCTGCAGTGAGGCGCGGCTTCGTCCTGGTGGAAGTCTCGGTCACCTACATAATACTGTCTCTGGCGCTGGTGGCGCTGGTCCCGGCTTTTATCCTGGCCATACGGGCGGCGAAGAACAACGAGCAGATAGCGGCGGCTGCGCAGCTTTCAGCGGAACTAATAGAGGAGGTCCGCATGCGCAAATGGGACCAGTCTACGCCGCTCCCCTCCGCGCATATCGCCGCCGGAAGCGCGCTGGGCACAGACACGGGCGAAACCGCCTCCGACAAGCGCACTTTCAACGACATTGACGATTTTAACGGCTGGGCCGAGTCGCCGCCCAAGGACCCCGTGATGAACGCCCTGACGGACTTCCCGGCGTATTCGCGCAGCGTTACGGTGAAGTACGTCGACGCGAACCTGGCCGCTTCAGCCGCGGTCACCGACTATAAGCAAGTGACCGTCTGCACCAGAACTATAAAATTAAAACCGCTATGCCTGAACGCAATTTTCACGAACCGCTGAGCCGCCCCGGGATAACTTTGATCGAGCTGGCCGTAGGCATAGCCGTGGCCGCCGTTGTGGGGTTGGTGTCGGCGGGCCTGTTCAAAGCCGCCATAAAAACCTACAACTACACCTACCGGGAAACGAACGCGCTTTCCGGCGCCCGCAAGGCCTTCGACGGCAGCGGCAGCCGCTCCGGGATAATCTGGACGGGCAGGACGGCCGCTTCCGTACAGAGCCTTTCCTCCTCGAGCCTGGCCCTGATCCCTCCCGACAAATCCACCGCCACTTTCTTCGTTTCAAACCTTAATCTCTACCAGCTGCGCCTGGGCGCGCAGACGCTGCAGGGCCCGGCGATAAGCTCCGCCTCCTTCAGCTACTACAACCTCGACGCCGCCGGCCGCGTCATGGTCGCGACCTCCCCGGCCAGCGCTACTTTCGTGACCGCGCTGCTGAAAATGACCGGGTCGGGCGCCAATAATAAAACTTATGTCTCTTTCTCAGGGGCGCAGCTGCGGAACCATCCATGAAATATCTTCTCCTTCGCAATTCGCGCGGCTCCGCCCTGGTGCTGAACCTGATAGCCCTGGCCGTGTTCTCCCTTCTCAGCGTGTTAGTCTACCGTACCGTCCGGTTCCAGGTCCGCGAGGCCGTCTACCAGGAGCGGCTGGCCCAGGCGCATTATATCTCCGAGTCCGGGCTTGAGGACGCTCTGCATTCTCTTTATCAGGATGCCAACTGGAGAACGGGCTTTTCGCAGAAAGCCTTCGCCGGGGGCTACTACACGGTCACCCTCTCCACGGGCACGCCCCCGGTAATTACCGCCACCGGCTACTCCGCCGACATCGCTCTCTTCGGCCGGGCGGTCAAGACCGTGAGCGCGACGGCAGCTATCTCATCCTCCACGGGCGCCGCAACCGGGGCCGCCTATGCTATTATGGCGGACGAAATGATCGAGGTTAACGGCCCGAACGGCTCCGTCGACGCTTACGACCCCTCCGTCAGCCTCACTCCGGCCTCCTTCACCTCCACCGCCGTTCTCTGGTCCAATAAAGACGTAAAAACCACCAAGGACTCCAGCGTCCGCGGCAACGTCTTCTATTTCAACAACAAAAGCATCTACTCCGGCACGGTATCGGGCTCGGTGATAAAATCCACATACACCCAGACCCTGCCCAACCACGTCTGCGGCACGTGCAGCACCGCCAACAACAATCTGACCGGCATCACCCCGTCAAGCTGCTACAACTCCGGATCGAGGAGCCTGACCGCCGCCAACGGCGCCACCTGCACTATGAAGCCGGGCGTCTATTTCTTACACGACATCACCGTCAACGGCACCCTTAACGTAACCACTACTTCAGGAATGGCTACGATTTATTTTGACGGCACTATTAACACGGACGGGAGCTGCGCGCTAAATAACCTGAGCAAAATACCTTCACGGCTGCTGTTTTATGGTGAAAAGACCGGGGGCACCCACTCCTTCCATTGCTCGGCCCCGCTCCACGCCTGGCTGGAAGAGCCCACCGCTACTTTCAATATACAGTCCGAGGTCTACGGGCGCGTCTGGGGAAAAACGGTTAAGGTCACCGACTCCCTGCACACCGATATCGGGCTCCAATCTACGCCTTCCGGCGCGGACTGGAGCCCCGGCACCTGGGGGCAGAGCTATGAGCGCCAATAACGGGAGTCCGGCGGAACCGGCGACAAATCATACTGTCGCCGGAGCGGTTTTCGGTACGGAACAACCATGAAACTAACTCCTTTTTCGGATGAAAAAGTCCTCGGGGTGGACCTCGGGACCCATTCCATAAAAATAGTGGAGACGAGATTCTCTTCCGGAAAGCCCGTGGCGCTGCGCGCGGTCTGCGGCGAGATAGATTTCAGCGGGGCGAGCGACCCGAAAGGGACCTGGGAAGCCTATGTGGCCGCGCTTAAAAGGCTTCTCAGCGAGAATAAAATAAAGACGAAGATAGCGGTCATAGGCATCCCGAATACCGCCGTCGGAGTAGAAATAAACTGGCCTCCGAAAACCACGAACGAGCCGGACGAACCTCCGCGTGAAAACCTGGAGGTGGAGACCTACTCCCAGTCTTTGGAAGGTGCGGGCGCCGGCGGGGCGCATGAAAAGGGAACCCTGCGGGTAACCGCTAACCGGAATACGGTGATAGATAAATTCGAGATCGCCAGGGACGCCGGCCTTATCCCCGTAATAGCCGACGTCAATATTTTCGCCGTAGTCAACGTCTACATGACGGCGGCTGAGCACGCCGTAAAAGGGCTGGTCTTCGTGCTCGACATCGGGGCCAATACGACCGAGATAGCGGTCATGCACGGCGACAGGGTCCTGGCGGTGCGCACCGTGTTCCTGGCGGGGAACAATTTTACCCGCGGACTGCAGCGTGAGCTGGATGTCCCGCTGGCGGCCGCTGAGGCTCTCAAAAAAAAGCATGGGCTGCTGGCGAGGGTTAAAGATATAAAAGAGAGCGCGCCCGGCGCCGCGGCAGCCCCGGAGGCTAAGCCGGTTAACAAGCTTGCGGTGAAGATAGCCGACCTGCTTTGCGCGCAGGCGGACCAGTTCAGCGCGGAAATAAAGAGGACCGTAGCCTATTACGCCGAGAAAACTCCGGGCCCCGAGATGCACGCCGCGAAAGTAGTGCTCACCGGGGGCTCGGCCGATCTGCCCGGCCTGGCCGGCTACCTGGGCGCGGAGCTCGGCGTTCCGGTGGAGATCTTCCGGCTGAGCCGTCTCAGCGACAAACCCTGCGCGGGGCTTACAAGCTTCGCCGCGGCCGCGGGCCTGTCGGTAAGGCGGTGGCCCCGCGAGCGCCTGAAACTGACCACGAACATAAACCTTCTGCCCCGGGCGCTGATCAAGACCCCCGGGCACGCCGCCAGGATAATAGTTTATGCCCTGCTCGCCGTGCTTTTAGGCGCGGGGTATTCCGAGTATAAAGTTTTTACGGGAAGGGTCAGGGACGGGATATTGAAAAACAACGCGGACTCATTTGCCCTGCAGACAAGCCTGGACAGAGCGAAGGAAGCCGCGAACAGACGAAAACTTGAAATGACCCCCGCGCCGCTACCCGCGCCGGTGAAACCTGCCCCGGTAAAAAAATACGGCTATATCCAGGGGCTGGCGGTTTCCGGAGTTTTTACGGACTCTTCCGGCGCCTCCGCGTACCTCGAGGGCTCCGGAAGATCGTTCATCGTAAAGGCGGGAAAGCTGTACTACGAGGACGGGAAAGTCGTCGCCGGCGTCACCGTGTCGATAACGCGGAAATATATCGTGCTGACCGGCGGGAATGAAAGATACGAACTCCGGATCCCTGAATAAGCCGCACCCGCGGCGCGGCTCGCCCGGAGCTCAGGCCTGTTTGAGCAGCTCCTCCAGCTTTCTTATGAGGACGTCCGGGTCGAACGGCTTCTGAATATAGCCGGCCCTGTGCCCGAGCACCTCTTCGAGCTCCGCCTGCTTATCGGCATATCCCGACATACACAGGATCCTTATGCCGGGATATTTGGAGATAACCACCTTCGCGAGGTCCACCCCGTCCATCTCAGGCATTACGATGTCCGTCAGCAACACGGAAATAGAGCGTGAATTCTCGCCGATAAGCCGCAAAGCCTCTTTTCCGTTCACCGCCTCTATCACCTCATAGCCCGCTCCGTTGAGCACGCGCTTTGAGATTTTCCGCATGCTTTCGTTATCCTCCGCGACAAGGACCACGCCTTTCCCGGCGACGGAAGGGTACCCGGCGCCCGGCGCTCCGGCCGCTCCCTCCGCCCGCGGAAAACAGATGCGAAAAACCGAACCCTCGCCCGGCTTGCTCTCCGCCGTTATCTCGCCTCCGCTCTGCTTTACTATGCCGTAGACCGTGGAAAGCCCCAAACCCGTGCCGCGCCCGCGCCCCTTGGTGGTGAAAAAAGGCTCGAAGATCCGTCCCAGAGTCGCGGCGTCCATGCCGCAGCCCGTATCTTTTACGGTAAGAACGGCCCTGGCTCCCGCCGGGGCTTCGCCGGGGCGCTCCGGGTCAGAAGTGCCGGTGGCTATCGTAAGGGTGCCGCCGTGCTTCATGGCGTCCCGCGCGTTCACCGCGAGATTTATTATCACCTGCTCCAGTTGCACCGGATCCACTTTCACGAACACGGCGGAAGGGGCCGGAGAATAAGCGATGCGGATGTTCTCGCCTATAATCCGCTGCAGCATGCCGCCCAGGCCGCCGACTATCCCGTTGAGGTCCAGCACCCTGGGCTCGAGCATCTGCCTGCGGCTGAAAGCCAGGAGCTGCCGGAGCAGCGCGGCCGCGAGGCTCGCGGCCTTGGTGATCTCGTCAAGGTCGTCGTGGCGCGGGTCCCCGGCGGGCAGGCTTTTGCGCAGAAAATCGGCGTAGGCCAGCACGGGCCCGAGCAGATTGTTCAGGTCGTGGGCGATGCCGGCCGAAAGCTGGCCGATAGAATCCATTTTCTGGGCCTGGAACAGCGCCTCTTCGGCGCGCCTCTGCTCGGTTATGTCGGAGCCGGAAAAGAGAATTCCGGTTATGGCGGAAGCGCCGTCCCGGATGAGAGAGTTCTGAAAAGCTATTATGCGCTTTTCCCCGTTCCTTATAAGCACCGGTTTTTCATAAGGCTCAGTCCGGGAGGCGCTTCCTGTCATGAGTTTTGCGAACTCTCCGCGCATCTCGGCTCCGATCTCCGGCGGCAGGCAGGCGTCGAACCAGTTTTTCCCCAGGAGCTCGTCCTCTCCGTAACCCAGTATGGAGCAGCCTTTTCTGTTTATAAGCGAGATCCGCCCTTCCCGGTCGAGCGCCACGATCATTACTCCCGCTATATCCAGGAACATCTTCGCCTGGTCGCGCTCCCGCTTAAGCTCGCTCTCGTTCTCCAGCAGCTTGCGGGAGAGAACGCGCACATATTCGGCCTCCACCGTCTCCCCGGGGCCCGCGGCCCCGCCGCGCGGCTCCGCCACGGCTTTGAGATTTTCCACCTCTTTCCGGACGCCGTCGAGCAGCGGCCCCAGCTCCGCCGTTTTCACTATCAGCCTGGCCGCCCCCAGCTTAAGCGCCAGGTCCGTCTCGTCCTTTTCGCTGCGTGTGGCGGTATAGAGGATGACCGGAATATTACTGAGCCGCGGGTCTGCTTTGACCTTCCTGCAAAACATAAACCCGTCCATCTCCGGCATCATGACGTCCGAGATTATCAGGTCGGGGGGGGCGGCCAGAGCCTTCTCCAGGGCCGCTCTGCCGTTAGGAGCGCCTTCGACAGCGTATCCGAGCTTCCGCAGCTCCAGCTCAAGGATATACAGCGTCACTTTGTCGTCCTCGGCTATAAGTATCTTCATATTCCTCCCCGGCGCAGCGCTTCCATGGCGACGGCGGTATTGGCAGCTTCCTTCTCCAGGATCTCCAGCGGCTCACCGGCGCCTTCGACGGTTCCGGAGCCGCCGATGGATTCCAGCAGGAGGCAGATCTTCTGCAGCCGCCGGGCGCCTATATTGCCGCTGGAGCCCTTAAGGCCATGGGCCGCCTGGCGCAGGCCTTCCGCGTTCCCGCCGCGGACGGCGCTCCTTACAGCTTCCAGTCTGCCCGGCAGATCCTCAAGGTAAATGCCGAGCAGATCGTCCATGAACCCCGGGCTCTCCGGTCCGGCCAGCTCACATAAATTTTTTATAGCGGCGGCGTCAAGCGGGGTGTCCCATTGGGCCAGCACCTCCGCCAGCTGCTCCAGGCGCACGGGTTTGGAGATATAGCCGTCCATACCGGCCGCCAGGCATCTTTCCCGGTCGCCCCGCATGGCGTTGGCCGTCATCGCGATAATAGGCGTATGCCGCCGGCCCTCCTCCATTTTGAGGATCTCGGCGGTGGCCTGGAAGCCGTCCATATTGGGCATCTGGCAGTCCATCAGCACCAGATCATACTGCCAGCGCTTCAAGGCCGCTATGACCTCCAGCCCGTCGGCCGCCACGTCCGCCTTGTAGCCCAGCTTCGCAAGCTGCTTAAGCTCCACCATCTGGTTGACGGCGTTGTCCTCGGCTATCAAGACCTTGAAATATTTGTTAGCGGGCCTGGCTTCCGCCGGGGCGGGGGGGGCTGCCTCCGACGGAGGTTTGGCGCGGGCGCCGGAGACCGCTGAAGTCAGCGCGTCAAACAGCACCGAGGGCTGCACCGGCTTGGGCAGAGAAGCCGAGATCCCGGCGGCCGCAAGCTCTTCTGCGCCCAGGAAACTCCCGGAAGGGGTCATCATCACTTTTTTAACGCCGGAGAGAGCGGGGTCCGCCTGTATGGCCCGGGCCAGCGCGAGGCCGTCCATCTCCGGCATCCGCATCTCAAAAATTACCAGCCGGAAAGGGTCCTCTCCAGCCGCTTCGCGGATCAAAGACCGCAGCGCCGCCTCTCCTGAAGCCGCGCTCTCGAAACGCATCCTCCAGGTGCCCAGATAGCGGCAGATTATCTCTCTGTTGACCGCATTATCGTCCACTACCAGAACCCTTATTACTGAGTCGTCCCCGCCGGGCGGCTCGGCAGCGGGCGGCCCGCTCGTATTTTTAAACGGGAGGGTGAACCAGAAAGTGGAACCTTTGCCCGGCTCGCTTTCCAGGCCTATCGCGCCGCCCATCAGTTCGACCAGGTGTTTTGAAATCGACAGGCCCAGCCCGGCGCCGCCGTATTTGCGCGTGGCGGAGGCGTCCGCCTGGGTGAAAGCCTGGAAAAGATCTTTCTGCGTCCCGGGAGCTATCCCTATTCCGGTGTCCTTTACGGAGAACTTCAGAACGGTCCCGTCCGCTGTCCCGCTTTCTTTTGAAACTCTGAGGACCACTTCGCCGGCTTCGGTGAACTTGATCGCGTTCCCTGTCAGGTTCAGCAGCACCTGCCGCAGGCGCTTCCTGTCTCCCCACAGGCCGGCGGGCACGTCTTCTTCCACGAAGTAGGCCAGCTCCAGCCCCTTGGCCTGCGCGCGGGGAGCCAGCAGTTTCAGCATGGCTCCCAGAATATGCCGCAGATCGAAATCCGCCTTCTCCAGGGCCAGCTTGTCGGATTCTATCCTGGAAAGGTCAAGCATGTCGTTGATTATATCCAGCAGCGCCTCGCCCGCGCCGCTCACCGTTCTGACGTAGTCGCGCTGCTCCGGATCGAGCGGGGTGTCCATAAGCAGCCCCGTCATACCGAGGATGGCGTTCATGGGCGTGCGTATCTCGTGGCTCATATTGGCCAGAAAGCGGCTTTTGGCGACGTTGGCGGCCTCCGCTGTCTCTTTGGCTTTTTTCAATTCTTCGCGGTTCCTTTTTATTTCCGTCATGTCGCGCAGCGTTCCTTCCACCGCGACGGGGTTGCCCTGCTCATCAAGCTTGATCCTGGTGCTTACCTGGACGGGGACGCGGGTGCCGTCCTTCTTTTTAAGCGTTATCTCATAGCCCATTACAACGCCTTTTCTTTTAAGCTCCGCCATCAGGCCGACCCGCTCGGCGGGGTCAGCGTAGAGTTCACCGACATTTTTGTTCAAGGCCTCTTCAACCGTCCAGCCGGTAAGCGGCTCCACCGAGGGAGAGACCATAACGACCCTGCCCGAAAGATCGGCCTGATAATAAAGGTCCAGGAAAGATTCGAAGATGCCGCGGTATTTATCCTCGCTGCCCTGGTAGGCGGCCAGCATGATCTTCAGCAGCAGCAGGCAGACCGCCAGCCGCGGGATATGCCAGAGCAGCCCTCCGAAGTCCCGGGGCGCGGGATAAACGAATAATAAACAGGATAAGCCGAGGAGCGCGGTCAAACCCGTCAGCAGATGGCCCTCGCCGTCGGAAGAGCGCAGGTCCCGAAAAAGGCGCGCGGCGGCAAGCAGGAAAAATATGCCTCCCAAAAAACTGAGGGCCACGGTTAAGCCCGTGAATCCCCCGGCCGCGGCCAGCTCCGGCAGGCAGGAAGGAAAAATAACCGCCAGAAGACAGACTACTAAAGCCGGAGCGGAAAAGAGCCAGAGAAAATACCTTCTCCTGGCCAGATAAATTCCCGGTTTCGGGAACCAGATAAGACTGAAGAAAAACCCCCCGCATAAACCCGCCGTGACGTGCAAGAAGACGAACGAATTTTTCGGGACGGAGGCGGAGTGGAAAGACTCGAATATGCCAAGCGCGGCAAAGCCCAGGGAAAAGAGAAAAGACCTGCCCCCGGACTCCGGACCTTTTCGCTGGAACAGGATAACCGCCATGAGCAAAGACAGCAGCGCCCCGGCCGCCTCGATGCCGGAATACAGCGGCTCGTCCAGCCGGCCCTCCGCGCCTTTATGTACGGCCAGAAGGAGCGCCGCCGCCAGAACGCAGACCAGCGCGAGGCGCGCCGCGTAAGATTTCCAGGTATTTTCTTCCCGTCCCATGTACTTTCCCTCTTTTATTCTCTCAAGCCGTTCCGGGCCCGGGGCCCGGAGAACAGGAGAGCTTCGCTCTTACTTTTCAGGAACTCCCGCGTATTCTGCAGCGTGGCATCTTGAGGTATTATGGTGAATTATAAGCGCGTATACAAGTTAATTATATTACATTTATTTGAATAGAATTGTGCCATTTTACCCGCGCCGGAATTTGCCGCTATTTGCTATGATATCCGGTAATTAACTTCATCCGCGCAGTTGATTCGGAAGCAAGCGCGAGAGACGCCAATATGACCATGGATACGCCGGAAGACAGATTGTCATCGCGCATACCGCCCGTGATCAACCAGGAGTACGTTAAGATCTTCATAGAGGAATCGGGCGAGGATGTGGTAAAGCTCAACGAAGCGCTGGTCGCCTTCGAAAAAGACAAAGGCGACCGCGACGCGGTGAACGTGCTGTTCCGCCTGGTCCACCGGCTGAAGAGCTCCTCCTCCGCGATCGGCCTCCTCGAGCTGGGCCGACTGCTGCACAACGGCGAAAATATTCTGGACCGGGTGCGCGGCGGCACCCTGGCCATTACCGACCAGGCGGTGACCCTGCTGCTGCGGATGTCCGACATGGTGGCCGAGACCATCGGGATCCTGCGCCGGGGCGGCGCGCCGGACCCGGACACGCGCGGGCTGGCCGCGCAGCTGGCCGCCGCGGCCGGAGCGGAGGCGGCGTGCCCGCCCGCGCAGGAACCTCCCGCCGGAGAAAGTCCCGGCCCGTACGGCGGCGCGGACGGCCGCGGCCCCTCCGACGGCGGCAGGCAGGGGGAGGGGAGCATCATCCGGGTCGACGTGGAGCGTCTCGACGACCTGCTCAACCTGTCCGGAGAGCTGGTGATCAACCGCGCCCGCATTTTCAATATAACGAACTCCCTGCGCGCGGCCTTTGACCGCAAGGACCTGGCCTTCGACCTTGACGACGCGCTTTGCTCGCTTGAAGGGATGCAGGCGGAATTGCGCGGCTGCGGTCAGCAGCCCGGAACCGCCCGCCCGGGACTTGAGAAGCTCTCTCTCGGGATCGGCCGCCTGGCCGCCGACATGCGCAAAGCGGACGAACTGCTCAAAGCGCTGCTGGCCGGCCGCCAGGCCGTGGCGCAGCTGCGCGACGCGGCGCAGCAGCTCAATCTCCTCTCGACCAGGGTGCAGGACGGGGTTATGCGGGCGCGTATGCTGCCCGTCGGGCAGGTTTTCCGCAAGTTCACCCGGCTGGTGCGCGACCTGGCAAAGAGCAGCGGCAAGCAGGCCAGGCTGGAAATTCTCGGCGGGGACACCGAGCTCGACAAAAGCGTGCTGGACGAGCTCAACGACCCGCTGACCCACATGCTGCGCAACTCCGTCGACCACGGCATCGAGACGCCCGCCGCCAGGCGCGCGGCGGGCAAGCCCGAAGAGGGCACCATCACCATTAACGCTTTCCACTCCGGCAGCCAGGTCTGCGTCGAGGTCCGCGACGACGGCATGGGCATAGATATCGCCGCGGTCAGGCGCAAGGCGGAGGAGAAGGGCCTGGCCGCCGGCGGCGAGCTCGCGGCCATGACGGAGCGGGAGATAGTAAGAATGATCTTTCTGCCTGGGTTCAGCACTGCCCGGAAGATCACCGACATTTCCGGCCGGGGCGTAGGCATGGACGTGGTCAGCGTCCAGGTGCAGAAGCTCAACGGCTCCGTCGATGTCATAACCGCCGCGGGCGCGGGCACGACCATGAAGGTCTACCTGCCGCTGACCCTGGCCATCGTCAACGCCATGCTGTTCACGGTGGGGGAGGAGGTTTTCGCCCTGCCCATGTACAATGCGGCTGAAGTTCTCAGCGTCGGCGCCGACGAGTTCTATACTATCGAGGGCCATCCCGCCATAAAGCTGCGCGACCGCGTCCTGCCGGTGGTGCAGTTGGCCGACATTATAGGCATAAGCGCGCGGGCGGCGCAGGGGCGGCGTACCGGCGTCATGGTGGTGGACGACGGCGATCAGCGGGTCGGCCTGCTGATCAGCTCCATGCTGGGCAACGAAGAAATTGTGATAAAGCCGCTGGCGGAGGAGTTCAAGCGGGTCGAAGGCGTCAGCGGAGCGGCCATGCTCGGCAGCGGGAAGGTGGCGCTCATCCTGGACGCGGCCGCCCTTCTCCGCCGCGCCGCGGGCCGCAGGAGGAACTGACCATGGCTACCGAACTGACCGCGCGGCAGCGCGCCTTTCTGCAGACCGTGCTGAGCGACGCCTCCGCGGAGGTGTCGGACAAAATTTCGCGCTGGGCCGGCCGCGGGTTCTCCGTAAAGTTCCTCGGCGTCGGCTACGTCCCGCTGGCGGACATCGCCGGCGCGGCCGGCGGAGCCGACCTCCGAAGCGCCGCCGCGCTGCTGTCCGTGCATAGCCCGGTGGGCGGGCACATTCTGTTCGTTATTCCCGAGCTCTCGGCGCGGGTGTTCGTCGATCTGCTGCTCGGCCGCCCCGCCGGCGGGGCGGAGGAATGGGGAGAGGCCGAACGATCGGTGATCATGGAAACCGGCAACATCCTCGGCTCCGCCTTCATCAATATACTCGCCCGGGCGCTCGGTAAGCCCATCTCCACCTCGACCCCCGTTTTTTTTCTCGATTACCCCGGCGCGATCCTTCAGCAGGCGGCGATGGAATACGCGCTGGAGGGCGACAAGGCGCTGCTGGCCCGCACCCGGTTTTCAAGGGACGACCTGAATTTCGAAGAGAATTTTGTTTTTATTCCCGCCCCGGGCTTTCTGGAGGCCGTCGACGCCTGCCTCGACGCCCGGAGACCAGGAGGCGGCCAATGACCACGAAGATAATGCTGGTGGACGACGCGCTGATCATGCGCATGATGCTGCGCGATATAATCAGGAAACTGGACGGCTGCGAGGTCGTGGCGGAGGCGGCGGCCCCCGCGCAGGTGATGCCCCTGTTCTTGGAGAAAAAGCCGGACATCGTCTGCCTGGACCTGACGCTCGACGACGGCCCGGAGCCGGCCGGCATCGCGCTGCTGGGGGAAATTAAAAAGGCCAGACCCGGGACGCGGGTGGTGGTCATTTCAGCCCTCGACCAGAAGGATATCACCGCGCGGGCGATGGCGCTCGGGGCGCAGGCCTACATCGCCAAACCCTTCAAAGCGGAAGAAGTGGCGGCGGCACTGCGGGCATAAAGAAAAGGTAATTGAGGAGGAAACGGACATGAAGGTAAAAACAAAATTACTGGGCGGGTTCATTTTTACGGCGCTGGTAGCGCTGGCGATCGCGGGCTTCGCCTGGCAGCAGCTGGATGACGCCGGACAGAACCTGGGGACCGTGTATACCGAGGGAGTTGTGCCGATAGAGGCGGTAGGTGATCTGGCCCAGGCCTTTAACCGCGGCAGGGTCAACATGCTCGCCAGCGTGCATGAAAACGATCTGGCCATAATTAAAAAGCACGTCGACCGGATGCTCGAATACCGCGCCGAAGTGGACAAACTGGTAATAGCGCTTTCCCCGGCGTTCGCACCCGGAGGCTATTATGAGGAGCATAAAGCCGCGTGGGAACCGCTCCTCAGGGCGTGGGCCGCTTTCAAAGAGACGCAGGACAAAGTAGCGCAGCTCGCGCTGGCGCCGCAGAATCTTGACGCCGAAGCCTGGGCTCTCTGCTACGGTGTCGACCATAATTCCTCCGACTCCTTTAACACGGCTATAGATGACCTGCATAAGATAATCCAGGCGGATGCCGAAGCCCTTTTGAAAGAAAACTCCGCCGCCGCTGAGCGCAGTAAGGAGGCGCTGGCGCTGTCCTCTTTAATCGGCCTTGTTTTCGCGCTTACCTGCGGCTTGTGGATCACGCGCGGCATTACCAGGGTGCTCTCCGAAGTCACGCGCGCGATGACGGGAGTGTCCGCCGGCGACCTGACCGAGAAGGTCGAGGTCCACACTAAAGACGAGTTCGGCGACCTGGCGGGCTCCATCAACGCCATGGTGACGCAGACTCGCGAAGTGATAGGGAAGGTGCGCATGGCCACGGAGCAGGTCGCGGCGGCCTCCGAGGAACTGTCGGCGAACGCGCAGAACGTGTCGCAGGGCGCGCAGAACCAGTCCTCCACGGTGGAGGAGATCAGCGCCTCGGTGGAGGAGCTTACCGCATCCATCGGCCTGGTGGCGAAGAACGCGCAGCAGGCCAACTCCCTGGCCGAGGAGTCCTCGCGCTACGCCGGAGACGGCGGCAGGGCGGTCAGCGAGTCGGTAGCCGCGACCAAACAGATAGCGCGCTCCTCCGGGCAGATCGCGGAAATAATCGAAACCATCGGCGAGATCGCCGACCAGACCAACCTGCTGGCGCTTAACGCGGCCATCGAAGCGGCGCGGGCGGGAGAACACGGCAGAGGCTTCGCCGTGGTCGCGGACGAGGTGCGCAAACTGGCGGAGCGCTCTTCGCAGGCCGCGCGCGAGATCTCCGCGCTGATCAAGGACAGCACGGGCAAGGTGCAGGAAGGCGCCAGGCTGTCCGAAGCGGCGGGCACCGGCCTCGGCAAGATCGTAGGCAGTGTAGAGCAGACCGCGGCCGCCATCGCGCAGATCTCCGCCGCCACCCAAGAGCAGACCGCGACCGCGGACGAAGTGTCCAAGGCGATCCAGAACGTGTCCTCGATCACCGAGGAGAACGCGGGCACTTCGGAGCAGATGGCCAGCGCGTCCGAAGAACTCGCCGCGCAGGCCGAGACCATGCGCAAGCTCATCGAGCGTTTTAAAGTCTGACCGCGGCGGCGATTTTATTAGACCCTTGGGAGGATTACCATGGCGGAACCATTGAAGAATACCAAGCGGCAGGCGGAGGAAAGACCGGTGCGGCAGCTGGTGACGTTCGCTCTGGGCCGCGAGGAGTACGGAGTGGATATCATGCGGGTGCAGGAGATCATCCGCTTTCAGAACGTGACCCGGGTGCCGCAGATGCCGGCCTTTATCGAAGGGGTGATAAACCTGCGCGGCACCGTCATTCCCGTCATCGACCTGCGAAAAAGGTTCGAGCTCGGCAGCGCCGGCAATACCGCGCAGACCAGGATAGTGGTGGTTAACGTCGGAAGCAGGACCACCGGGATAGTGGTGGACGCCGTGTCAGAAGTGCTGCGCCTGTCGGATGACCAGATCGAGCCGCCGCCGCCGGCGGTGTCGGGCATCGGGCACGAATACCTCCAGGGGGTCGGCAAAGTGCAGGGCCGCCTTCTGATCCTGCTCGATATCGATAAGATCCTGACCGTAAATGAACAGGGGGCGCTGGTGGAGCTTCAGGCGGGGCAGTAGAAAGGGGAAAGAACGATGTTCGAGCAACAGGTGCTGAGGCCGGAGGAGTTCGCGCTTTTCAAAAAGCTGATGTACGAGCGCACCGGCATCTTCTTAAATGAAACGAAACTGGCTCTGGTGGCCAACCGCCTGCGCGCCCGCCTGCGCCTCCTGAAGCTGCCCTCCTACCGGGCGTATTACGAATACGCGCGCGGGCACGAGGACGAGCTTACCGCCTGCATCGACGCCATCACCACCAACGAGACTTATTTCTTCCGCGAGCCCAGGCAATGGGCATATTTTGAAACGGACATGCTGCCCGCGCTGCTCCGGCGCAACGCGAAAACTAAAACCCTCAGGATCTGGAGCGCGGCGTGCTCTACCGGCGAAGAGCCCTACAGCGTCGCCATCTTCCTGAAAGAACATCTGCCGCCAGGCTGGCGGCCGGAGATAACCGGCAGCGACATCAACAGCGAAGTGCTGGCGAGGGCGAAGGCGGCCGTATACCGGCCCTACGCGGTGGCGAAAACCGACCCCGCGCTGGTGCGGAAATATTTCACCGAGGAGAAAACAGACCCGGAAGGCAGGCCCGCCGCCGGCTCCGAGCCCCGCGCGGCGGAGGGGTACCGCCTTTCGGCGGCGGTGCGGGCCATGGTGCGGCTCGAGCCCCACAATCTGCTCAAGAAAAAACCGTCCGGAAAATTCGACGTGATCCTCTGCCGCAACGTGCTCATTTATTTCAACGACGAAAGCAAACGGCGGGTCCTGGCCAATCTTTATGACGCCCTGACCCCGGGCGGCTATCTGCTGCTGGGCGCGGCCGAGGGGATGCTGGGCATGAATCTTATTTTCAAGCCCCTGCGCCTGTCGGTCTACCAGCGGACGGAGTAGGCGGCGTATGGGAATAATCAGCGTGCGCATGGGCGAGATACGGGCGGCGGCCGCTCCCGACCAACTGCAGACCGTACTCGGCTCCTGCGTCGGCCTGGCGCTGTTCGACCGCCAGGCGGGGGTGGCGGGGCTGGCGCATATCATGCTCCCCGACGCCGACAGGGCCGAGCCGCCGCAGCCGGGAAAATTCGCGGCCTCGGCGCTGCCCGCCCTGATCGCCCTCCTGGTCCGCGGGGGCGCGGCGCGCGGGCGGCTCCAGGCGAAGATCGCGGGCGGCGCGGCCATGTTCAAGACCAGGCCGGGCTGCGAGGCTCTGCTGGATATAGGGCTGCGCAATACCCGGCGGGTTAAGGAACTGCTGAAAGCGGAAGGCATCACGGTGCTGGCGGAGCATTGCGGCGGCGGCAAGGGCCGCAAGATCCTGCTCGACCCGGCTACCGGGCTGATGACCGTGGAAGTGATGGGCCTTGAAAAGGAAGAACTGTGAAAAACAAGATCCGCGTCCTGATAGTAGACGACTCCGCGCTCCTGTGCTCCATTGTCAGAGATATTCTGAACCGCGACCCGGAGATCGAGGTCGCGGGGACGGCCGCCGACGGACAGCAGGCGCTGGCCCTCACCCGGGAATTGAACCCCGACCTCATCACCATGGACGTTGAAATGCCGGTGATGGACGGCTTCTCGGCGCTGAAGAGGATCATGGCGGAAATGCCGCGCCCGGTGATCATGCTGTCGGGGCTTACCTGTACCGGCGCGCAAATAACCCTGGACTGCATCGAGGCGGGCGCGCTGGCCTATATCCCGAAACCCCTGGGAGGAAGCGCGGACTCCCTGAAGGAGATGGCGGAAGAATTAACCGCCACGGTTAAGGCCATCCACTTTCATTCCGCCGACCGGAAAATAACGCCCCGCGCCGCGCCCGCGCCGGTTCTTAGGCCGCTTTTCGTACCGGCCGCTCCGGCCTGGGGGCTGTTCGCCGACCGGGTGGTGGCTATCGGCATTTCCACCGGCGGGCCCGGGGCGCTGTCCGAGATCTTTCCGTCAATTCCGGAAAATTATCCGCCCGTGCTGGTGGTCCAGCATATGCCGAAGGAATTTACCGGGCCTTTCGCGGAAAGACTCAACAAGATCTCCAAATTGCAGGTCAAAGAAGCGGCCGAAGGCGATATTCTGAGGCCGGGCATGGCTTTTATCGGGCCCGGAGACCGCCATCTCACGGTGGTAAAAACCGGCACACAGGTGCGGATCGCGCTCACCGACGCGGAAAAGGTGGACGGGCACCGGCCCTCTGCGACAGTGATGTTCAGATCGCTGGCCCCGGTCTACGGCAGGCGCGCGGTCGGAGTGCTCATGACCGGCATGGGCCGCGACGGAGTGGATGGGCTGAAGGAGCTCAAGGCGCTGGGCGCGCCGATCATAGGGCAGGACCGGGAAAGCTGCGTGGTATACGGCATGCCGGGCGCCGCCGCCAGGGAGGGCGTCATCGACTATGTCGCCCCGCTCAACGGCATAGTAAGGAAGATCTCCTCGCTGCTTGCCTGAACGCGGCAACCGCGTACGACAGAACTCTCCGAAGCTAAGGAAACACAAAAGGTGGTATGATGGACAACGACCCGGAACTGATACAGCTGGCGCGCGAGTATTGCGACACCGCCGTAGAGCTGACCGCGCAATTACAGGAGCATGTGCTGGCGATGGAAACCGCTGACGCGCCCGAGGCTCATATCCACGCCGCTTTCCGCCTCGCGCATAACATGAAGGGCAGCGGCGGCACCGCCGGAGTGCCCGTCATCTCGCAGATCTGCGGGCCGGTCGAGGACGAGCTCGAACGGCTGCGTTCGGGAGCCTCCGCGGTAACGCCGGGGGTGATCGGGCGCCTGCTGAAATACGTAGACCAGCTGGCGGCGGCGGCGCGCGCCGGCGCGGCTGGCGCCACCGACCTGGATAAATACGCGGCGCTTACGGCCGCCCTGGCCGCCCCTCCGGCAGCGGCGGCAAAGCCCCCCGCGGCCGGGAAAAATACTATCATTGTCGCTGAGACCTCGACACTGTACAGGCGCATAGTCGCCGACTTTCTGCGGGGGCACAATTGCGAAGTGCTGGAAACCGACAATGGCGTGGACGTGCTGGCGCTGCTCGGGCGGCTGCGGGTGGGGGCGGTGATAACCGGGCTCGACCTTAAAGCGCTGTCCGGCCACGCCCTTACTGCGGCGATCAAGACAGACTCGGTCTTTAGCGCGGTAAAAGTGATCTATCTGACCAGCCTGCCGACCGCTTATCAGGACGCGCGCTGCAAGCCCGACGGGGTGCTGGGGAAGGACGCCCGGTTTAAGAGCGCCCTGCCGAAAATGCTGTTTAAACTGGGCCTTTTGCCGGAACCGGGCTCCGTTTAGGACGAAAAGATGAAAAAAAAGATATTGATCTGCGACGACGACGAGATCATGCAGAAGCTGCTGGGTTTTTTCTTCAGGAAAGAAAACGCGGAGATCCTGCCTCTGCTTACCGGCAAAGATCTTCTGGCGGTCGCAAAACAGCAGGCTCCCGCCGTGATCATTCTGGATATGATGCTGCCCGACAAGGACGGCCTCACGGCGCTGAAAGAATTGAACGGGGACCCCGCGACCGCCGCTATTCCCGTAATAATTTTATCAGCCACTCTCAGGCCGGAAATGATAAGCCAGGCCAGAGAGCTTGGCGCTAAAGAATTTATTGAAAAGCCGGTTCAGCCCGCCAGAATACTGGAGGCGGTCCGAAAATATACGGCTGATTAACGCGCGGCCCGCGCGGTTGAAAGGAGACCTGATGAAAAACCTGAAGGCAGCAATTCTCGCCGCTATTATTTTTTACTGCGCCTGCCCGCGCGCCGCGGCCCAAGCCCCGCTCTACAAGGACCCCAAAGCCTCTCCCGCCGAACGGGCGGCCGATCTCCTGGGCAGAATGACGGCCGAGGAGAAGTTCGGCCAGCTGCAGCAGCTGGACGGGCTCTGGGAGGGCGACTACCGCAAAGAACATCTGGAGCTGGCGCGCGAGGGCCGCCTGGGATCCACACTTAACGTCAGGTTCGCGGCCAACGTTAATATACTGCAAAAAGAGGCCGTGGAACATTCCCGCCTGGGCATCCCGCTCCTTTTCGCCTTCGACGTCATACACGGCTACCGCACCATTTTCCCGGTGCCGCTGGGGGAAAGCGCGCAGTGGGACCCGGAGCTCGCCGGGAAAGCAGCCTCAGCCGCGGCGGAAGAGGCTTACTCCGTGGGGCTTAAATGGACTTTCGCGCCGATGGTCGATATCGCCAGGGATCCGCGCTGGGGCCGCATAGTGGAAGGCTCCGGCGAAGACCCCTACCTGGGCTCGCGGCTCGCGGCGGCCAGGGTGCGCGGTTTCCAGGGCGCCGATTTCTCCGCTCCCGGCAAGCTGCTGGCCTGCGCCAAGCACTGGGTCGGCTACGGCGCCGCAGAGGCCGGCAGGGATTATAACTCTACAAATATTTCCCGGTCCGCCCTGCGCAACGTGTATTTTCCGCCCTTCAAAGCGGCGCTGGACGCCGGCGCGGCCACTTTCATGAGCGCGTTCAACGATCTTAACGGAGTCCCTTCCACCGCCAACAAGGCGGCCATAGCCGGAACCCTGCGGGGGGACTGGGGCTTCAAAGGTTTTGTGGTCAGCGATTACACCTCGGTCAAAGAGCTGATAGCCCACGGCCTGGCCGCCGACGAGGAGGACGCCGCCGTGAAGGCTCTCTCCGCCGGAGTCGACATGGAAATGGTGAGCACGCTTTACCGCGACAAAGGCCCCGCCGCACTTTCCGCCGGCAGGCTGTCCCTTCCGGTCCTGGACGCCTCCGTTCTGCGGGTCCTGGAAATGAAGTTCCGCGCGGGGATCTTCGAGAAGCCTTATATCGACCCCGCTTTAGAGACGAAGAAGCTGCTGACGCCTAAGACGCGTAAACTCGCACTTGAAGCCGCCCTTAAATCACTGGTCCTGCTCAGGAACACGGGGGGGCTTCTTCCGCTCGGCCCCGGGCTGAAGAAAATAGCCGTGGTCGGCGCTTTGGCTGACAGTAAAACCGACATGCTGGGTTCCTGGTCGGCCGACGGCAAGCCCGCCGACGCGGTCACGCTTCTGGAGGGCGTCAGGGAGACGGTCTCCCCCGGGACCGAGGTGGTCTATTCCAGCGGCTGTTCCCCATCGGCCGGCACCGACGAGGAACTGGCTAAAGCCGTCGCCGCCGCGTCCGAAGCCGACGTTATAATCGCGGCGGTGGGCGAAGAAGCCTCCATGTCGGGCGAAGCCTCCTCCCGCGCTTTCCTCTCCCTGCCGGGACGGCAGCTCGAGCTCCTGGAGCGCCTTAAAAAGACCGGCAGGCCCGTAGTGGCCGTGCTCTTCAACGGCAGGCCGCTGGAGCTTTCCTGGCTGGACGCCAATATCCCGGCCATTCTGGAAGCCTGGTATCCCGGCACGGAGGGCGGGCGGGCCGTCGCGCAAACCTTGTTCGGCAGATCCAACCCCGGCGGTAAGCTGCCTGTAACTTTCCCGCTCACTCTCGGCCAGGTGCCCATTTATTACGCCCATCGCAGTACGGGGCGTCCGCCATCCGCCGCCGAGAAATACAGCTCGAAATACACGGATTCCCCGGTCGAGCCGCTCTATCCTTTCGGCTACGGGCTGAGCTACAGCTCGTTCACTTATTCCGGGCTGTCCGTCACACCGGCGAAAATAAAGGCGGACGGAAAAGCTATAGTGAAAGTGGCGGTGACCAACAGCTCCTCCCGCTCCGGAGACGAAATAGCGCAGTTGTATATCAGGGATGCGGCGGGCTCCGAGACGAGGCCGGTGCGCGAGCTGAAGGGCTTTAAGCGCGTGACGCTCTCGCCCGGAGAGACAAAGACTCTGGAGTTCGAGCTGGGCCCGGCGGAATTAGGCTACTATTACGAGGACGGCTTCGCCGTAGAGCCCGGGCTCTTCGGCGTTTACGCCTCCGGCTCCTCCGAAGGCGGGCTGGAGGCGCGGCTCGAGGTTATGCCATAATGAAAACAAGAACCTTCTGTCTTTTTGCCGCCCCTCTCCTGCTCCTGGCCGCGGGCGCCGGCCCCGCGCCGGAGAGCCCTCCCCGGCCGCGCGCGGACACCGCTCTTGCGGCCGGAGACGAGGCGTTCCTGGAAGACCTGTCCCGCCGGTCTTTCCGCTACTTTGCCGACAATTCCGACCCCGGCACGGGCCTGGTCCTGGACCGCGCCCGCGCCGACGGCTCGCAAATGGACGACGGGCACCGCTACGCCGCCAGCTCCGCCTCTACCGGCTTCGGACTGACCGCGCTGTGCGTGGGCGCCCGGCGCGGCTGGATAGCCAGGGAGGAGGCCGCGGCCCGGGCCCGGACGACGCTTAAGTTCTTCGCTGAAAAAGCCGCGCGTAAGCACGGCTGGTTCTACCACTGGATGGATTCCCGCACCGGCGACAGGATCTGGAACAGCGAGGTCTCCTCCATCGACACCGCCCTTCTCCTGGCCGGAGCCCTGACCGCCAAGCAATGTTTTTCCGAGGATCCCGCCATAGGGCTCCTCGCCGACAAAATATACCGCCGCCTGGATTTTCAGTGGATGCTTAACGGGGACAAGGCCCTGCTTTCCCACGGCTGGACTCCGGAAAACGGCTACCTCGCTTACCGGTGGGACACCCATTCGGAACTGATGCTGCTGTACCTGCTGGGGATAGGGTCCCCGGCCTTTCCGCTTGCGCCTTCTTCCTGGCGCGCCTGGAAGCGCCCGTCGGCGAGCTACGGCGGCGTCTCGTTCATAAGCGGGGCTCCGCCGCTTTTCATACACCAGTACAGCCACGCCTGGGTGGATTTTCGCGGAAAAAAAGACGGGGAGACGGACTGGTTCGAGAATTCCGTCATCGCCACCGGGGCCAACCGAACCATGTGCGCGGACCTCGCCCCGCGGTTCCCCGGCTATGGCCCGGAGATGTGGGGGGTGACCGCCTCCGACAGCGCCTCCGGCTACCGGGCGTGGGGCGGGCCGCCCGCCACGCCGGATATAGACGGCACCGTGGTCCCCTGCGCCGCCGGCGGCTCGCTGATGTTCACGCCGGAGCTCTCGCTCGCCGCGCTTAAGGCTATGAAGCTTGCTTACGGGGGGAAGGTCTACGGACGTTACGGCTTCGCCGACGCTTTCAACCCCTCGACGGGCTGGATCGATACCGACGTGATAGGCATAGACACCGGGATGACCCTGCTGAGCGCGGAGAACCTGCGCGACGGCTCGGTCTGGAAATGGTTCATGGCCAACAAGGAAATCCCCGCCGCCCTCAAAGCCGCAGGCATTAAATAAACCGCCGCCATTATTTTTTATTAAGCTTCCGGGTTCTTCGCAGGTAAATGCCAACTTGCTGAAAAAACCTACCGGATGAAAAACCGCCGAGGGCCGGCCATGGGGTTGCTCTGAAGCCGCTTTGGGGTGGGGGGCCCCGCTTGGGGGGGAACCGCGCAACGGTTCCTGCGCGGCTGAATGGGCAACCCCATG
>CAIQNV010000144.1 GCA_903873295.1 uncultured Elusimicrobia bacterium | reverse complement strand
TATCCAGGGCCAGGGCCTGATGGCGTAATGGGCGATGCTGAACCACAGCGTGGCCAGCAGCGAGTTCTTCTCGTCCTTGGCGCAGAACATGCGCTGGGCTATGTAGCCGCCGCCGCCCGGCTCGGCGCCCGGGTACCAGGTGGCCCACCAGGTTACGCACAGGAAAGTAAGGAAAGAGACCATCGGCATCCAGGTGGAGCCGATGTCCGGCGTGAACGAAAGGAAGGAGCCGTTGCCTTTCGCGGCGCCAAGCGCGGCCAGCTTTGCCGTCATCAGGGCCATGCCGCCGCAGGACTTCACCGCGTAGTACGCCAGCACTATCACCATGCCCATCTTCAGCACGAACTGGAACATGTCGGTGACCAGCACGCCCCACAGGCCCGACAGCGTGGAGATGGAGGAGGTTATGAGCATCATCACGAAAACCATCAGCAGGGCCTGCAGCTTGGGGGTTAGCAGTACGCCGAGCACCGTGGCGTCGGTGAAATTGAAGATCATCATCAGTATCTTGACCATGGCCAGGTTCACCCAGCCGAGGATGATGCAGTTGATGGGTATGCCCAGGTACAGCGCCCTGAAGCCGCGCAGGAAGGCCGCCGGGGCGCCGCCGTAGCGGATCTCGGCGAACTCCACGTCGGTCATTACGCCGGAGCGGCGCCACAGCCGGGCGAAAAAGAAAACGGTGAACATGCTGCTCATCAGCATGTTCCACCAGAGCCAGTTGCCGGCTATGCCGTACATGGCCACCAGCCCGGTTACCGCCAGCGGAGTGTCGGCCGCGAAAGTAGTGGCCACCATGCTGGTGCCGGCCAGCCACCAGGAGACGTTCCTGCCGCCCACGAAGAATTCCTCAGTGGACTTGGTGGCGCGGCTGCGGTAGTACAGGCCGATGCCGAGATTTATCAGGAAATACGCCGCTATTACCAGCCAGTCGGTCAGAGTAAGGCTCATGGGGGTCTCCTTATTTTAAAAACAGCGCCGCGAAAATGGTTAAACTTTTATAAATATTTTTTTTCGGTAAAGCACCCACATCGCCGCCAGCCAGAACAGCACGTAGCCTATGGCGTAGACCAGCGAGCCCAGCGTGTCGCCGAAAGCCGGCTGCAGCATTCTTCCGTAGATGAAGTCTATCAGCGCGCAGCTCGCGCCGCCGGCCTTCACTTTTATCATGCACATCAGCTCGGCCCCGATGTCGGCCAGGAAATAAACGGCTATGGCGTTGCTGCCGTAAACCAGGAATGGCAGCGTTGCGCGCCGGCAGCCGCGGATGTCGGCGTACCAGTAGATCACGCCCAGGAACAGCAGCGCCAGGCCGCCCGTGACCAGCACGAAAGAAGGCGTCCAGAGGTTTTTGTTTATAGGCATGAAGGCGGAGGCCAGGTAGCCCGCGGCGGCCAGAATGCAGCCCGCTACCAGCAGCCCCGCCGCTTTCTCCATACGTTCTTTTCCGGTCTCCAGCCACCAGCCCGCCAGCAGGCCGATCAGCGCGGTGGCCACGGCCGGGATGGTGGAAAGTATCCCTTCCGGGTCCCAGGTTTCGGTATTGCGCCAGAGATGCCGGACGCCGAATACCGCCCGGTCCAGCCAAGCGGCCAGCGTAGCTCCGGGAACGGCCCAACTGCCCGCCTCGCCGCCGGGGAACGGCGCGAATTTCATCAGCGCGTAGTACAGCGCCAGCAGCGCGCCGGCCAGCCAGGCCGCCGCCCGGGGCCGGAATTTTATTTCCCCGTTCTCCGCCCTGGCCAGCCATAAATAAATGAACGAAGCGGCCAGATAGCAGACGGCGATGCGCTGCAGCACCCCCGGTATGCGGATGGCCGCCAGGTGGTAGCGCGGAAAGCCGGCCAGCACTTCCCCAAGCAGGAACAGCGCGGCCGTCCGGCGCAGAATGCGCGGGCGGATCTTCGCCGGAGTCAGTCCGCCCAGGAGAGGCTTATCCAGCGAATATTTTACCGCCACTCCGACTATGAACAGAAAAAAAGGGAAGATCAAGTCGGTAGGCGTCAGGCCGTTCCAGGCGGCGTGCTCGAGCGGCGGGTAGATGTGCTCCCAGCTCCCGGGGTTGTTCACCAGTATCATCCCGGCTATGGTCAGCCCGCGGAAAATGTCGAGCGAGATCAGGCGGCGGCTCTTGAGCTCAGTATCAGGCATATAACGGATTATAGCAAGCTTTTCCCCCTCCGCAAGCAAACGCAGTCGTCAGATGGAGCGGGTTCTATCAACTTTTTTATTTCATGGTTCAGTCCCGTTTCCCCGTATGAAGTATTTTAACAAAACGCTATAATGTTATATATTCCGCGTTCGGGAGAATACATATGAGGCATATCGTCGCAAGAAAATCCCTTCACCGACTTCTTGAAGAAACAAAAAATGATAACCGCCTGCGAAGGGTGCTGGGCCCGGTAACCCTTACCGCTCTCGGCGTGGGCGCCATTATCGGCGCCGGTATTTTCGTGGCGACAGGCGCGGCCGCAAAAAGTGTCGCCGGCCCGGCCCTTATGGTCTCTTACGCGCTAGCCGGTCTCACCTGCGTCTTCGCGGCCCTGTGTTACGCTGAATTCGCGGCAATGGCCCCGGTGGCCGGTTCCGCCTATACCTACGCCTATACGACTATGGGCGAAGTTTTCGCCTGGATAATCGGCTGGGACCTTGCGCTTGAATACGCGGTGGGTTCCGCGACGGTAGCTAACGGCTGGTCGGGTTATTTTCAGAGCGTTATGGCCAAATTCGGCCTGGTTCTGCCGGAATATCTGCAGAAGGCGCATTTCGCTTACGATAACGGCCATTTTGTGGTGACTAATTCCTGGGTCAATCTGCCCGCGGTATGTATAGTTGTGGTTGTCTCGCTTATATTGATAAAAGGCATACATGAAAGCGCCAAGGTCAACGCCGTAATGGTTTTCATTAAGGTGACGGCGGTGCTTTTTGTCATCTGTGTAGGCGTTTTCTACATACACCCGGGCAATTATATTCCATTCGCCCCTTTCGGCTGGACCGGAATAAGCTTTTTCGGAACCCCGATGTTCGGGGCCACGAACGCCGGCGGCGATCCCGTGGGAATGATAGCGGGCTCCGCGATTATATTCTTTGCCTACATAGGTTTTGATTCCGTCTCCACTCACGCCGAGGAAGCTATCAACCCGGAGCGGGATATTCCTATCGCTATAATAGCGTCTCTCGTTATCTGCACGGCGCTTTATATCGCGGTCGTAGCCGTTCTGACCGGGATGGTCCCGTATGCCCAGCTCAGCAAGGACGCCGCCGTAGCCGACGCTTTCAGACAGGCAGGTCTTCCCTGGGCCGAATTCATTATAGCTGCGGCCGGAGTGGCGGGGATCACCTCCGTCCTTCTTGTGATGATGCTCAGCGGGCCCCGCGTATTCATGGCAATGGCGCGCGACGGGCTTGTTCCGTCCAAGTTCTTCGCCGACGTCCACTCCAAATTCCGCACTCCCTGGAAAAGCACAATAGCTATCGGAGTTTTTGTCTGCATCCTGGCCGGCCTGCTCCCTATAGACGCGCTGCTGCACCTGACAAATATCGGGACCTTGTTCGCCTTTGTGATGGTTTGCGGCGCGGTGCTTATAATGAGGAAATTGGAGCCCAAAAGGAAAAGACCGTTCCACTGTCCCTGGGTGCCGCTGATCCCCCTGCTCGGAATAGGCAGCTGCCTGCTGCTCATGGCCTCGCTGCCGGCGGCGAACTGGTGGCGGCTTTTAGGCTGGCTCGCGATCGGGCTGGTGATTTACTTCTCTTACGGCCTCCAGCACAGTTTCCTCGGCAGAGAACTCAGAAAATTGCACGCCGGACGCTGAGCATCAGGGACGCTGTTTACTATTTTCCTGATTTCAAGCACTTCTCTGGCCCGAATCCTGCATTCTATTATTCACCTGATTTCCCGATGGCCGTCTGATGGACACCGCAGCAAGAGGCTTATAGACGACATACTTTGCGGCGCGCCCTCCCGGTAAACACCGCGTACTTCATTAATACTTCGAGATACCAATTCATATTGTTCTTCTCCTTTTAATGGCGCTGCTGCCCGTCCGACTATTGCCGCCGGCGCTGCGAAACGCTTATATCAGCCGGCTGTCTTCTCTTTGGTCGTCCAGAAGCCCTCGAAGATGTAGCCCACTTTGAAGCCCAGGGCCGGTTTGAGCGTCCCGGCGCCGCCGCCCGCATTGTCCAGCTCGAGATCGGTAAGCCTGTAATAGAGATCGAAGGTCAGGCCCGTAGGCGTATCGGCAAACTCATCGGTGGTGTAAAGCAGCCCCGCGGAAATAACCGGGGCGGCATAGAACGTAGTATCGGACATGCCCAGGTCGGCGACAGCCGAGGCGGTAAAGCGCAAGGGCTTTCCCTGTATCTTCGGGGCTATGTATTCCATCCCGAGCATGAGGTCCCAGAGATAGAAGGTGTTTTTGCCGGTTCCGGGGCTGTCCACTTTTACGCTTTGAAATTGCAGCCCTCCGGTTCTGGAAAACGGTTCATTCCCTGCCGCCCTGAGGCCGAAGCCCCAGGGCTTAACGCCCAGGGTATCGCCGCCTCCGGACAAAGACAGGTGCTGGGACGCCGGCAGGATAAAATAATATTCGTTGGAGGAAACCCATTTATAAACGGTTTTGGCTTCCGCAGCGCGCGCCTGGGACAGCCCGGCCGCCAGCAGGACGAACGACATCAATATGTATTTTTTCCCCATGCCCCCCCCGCTTGTTTATTTTTCAGTGAAAACTATTTCGATCCTGCCGCCTGAGGCGGCCGCCTGGTACGGCCTGGTGCCGGCGTTGATATAATCCGCGAAGGCTTTTGCCGTGGCGGCCGCGGTCTGCCCGGGCTGCAACACGATCGGGATGTTCCAGCCTGCGACGTGATTGATCGTACCGTCGGGGCGCATAAAGCGGAAGATGGAAAGCCACAAATTCATAGTGCCGTCGATACCGGCCCCGGGCCTGCCGGCGGCTATGCCGGAGACCTCCGCGCGGCCGGGGAGGCCGCCGACGGTCACTTTCGGGACCGTGACCATGATCTTTTGGGTTTTGTCGTAGGAGGAGGCGTCCAGGGTGGCGCCTTTTGCAAGCTCCAGCTCAGGATCGTATATATTACTGTTCTTTTTTTTCATAAGCCCCTATTCAGTCAGGTACGAAGCGGTATTTCCGCGCCGGGAGCGGCTCCCGCCCGTTCTCCCTCCTGTTTTATTTATCATACAAAAAAATCTGACGGTTTCCCGGAATTTAAACAAGCTCCGCCGCGCCCGGCGGTTGCCGGGCGGCGCGTGCGGAGGGTTACAGGATCGATCGCCGGCCGGGCGGGCTCTAGGGCTTCTCGTCCAGGAGCCGGGCCAGCTGGTCCACTAGTTCGCCGAAGAGCTTGATGGTCCGGGCGACCGGCTCGGGGGTGGTCATATCGACCCCGGCCTTCTTCAGCGTTTCCACGGGGTAGTCCGACGACCCGGTCTTCAGGAAAAGGTAATAGGCCTCGACGGCGCCTTTCTCGCCGTTAACTATCTTGTCCGACAGTACCTGCGCCGCGGCGTAGGAGGTGGCGTACTGGTAAACGTAGTATTCGCGGTAGAAATGGCTGATCCGCATCCCGCCCAGGTCGTTGTTCGCCCCTATCACCAGTTCCGGCCCCCAGTATTTCTGGTAGATGTCGCGGTAGGTCTTGCGGAAGAAGTCCACCGAAAGCGCGCCGCCCTTTTCCACCCGCTCGTGAATGGCCAGCTCGAACTCCGAGAACATGACCTGGGTGTAGAAAGTCCCCACGATCTGCTCTATGTATTTCATCAGCAGGTATTTCTTTTCCTGCTTGTCCCCGGCGTGGGCGATGAGGTACTTCATCAGGACGGCCTCGTTGCAGGTAGAGGCGACTTCGGCCGTGAACAGGGAATGCCCGCTGTATTGGTACGGCTCGTTCCTGTTGGTCCACAGGCTGTTCATGGAGTGGCCCATCTCGTGCGCCACGGTGGAGACATGGTCCTGGGAACCGTTGTAGTTCAGCAGCACGTAGGGGTGCGAGGTATAAGTGCCCCAGGAGTAGCCGCCGGAACCCTTTCCCTGCGTCTCGTAAACGTCTATCCAGCCGGAGTCAAGGCCTTTAGCGAGCTCGTCCAGGTAAGACTTGCCCAGCGGGGCGAGCCCCCGCAGCACCAGCGCCTTGCCTTCCTCCCAGGTGTACTCTTTCGGCTTTTCCTTCATCAGCGTCGCGCTCAGGTCGTAGGTATAGAGCGTGTCCACGCCGAGGATCTTCTTGCGCAGGCTGGTCCACTTGTGGAGGGGTTCCAGATTGGCGTTGGCGGCCGCTATCAGGTTCTTGAAAACGCTGACCGGGATATTGTCCCCGTCCAGGCTGGCTTCAAGGCAGTCGGGGTATTTGCGGGCGGCGGCCAGGAAATAATCTTTTTTTACCGAGGAAGAAAGGCTGGCGGCCAGCCCGTTCAGGTACTTCAGGTACGTTTCATTGTACAACTGGGAGGCGTCGCGGCGCATCCGGCGGTCCGGGCCGTCCAGGATGATGCCGTACCGTTCCCGCGTAAGCTGGACCTCCTTGCCGTTCTCGTCCTTGATGGAGCCGAAAGAGATGTCGGCGTCGTCGATCATGCTGAAGATGCGCGAGGGCGCGTCCAGCACCGGGCCGGCCCCGGCCAGCAGGGCTTCCTCCTTGTCGGAAAGTATGTGAGCCTTGGACCGGACCAGGTCCGTCAGCATGAAGGTGTAAGCTTTCAACTCCGGGTCGGACGCCGCGTAGCCCATCAGCGTGGCGCTATCCATGGCCAGCAGCTCCGGCTGTATGAAGGACGCGGCGTTGCCCAGCTTTGAATAGATATCCGCCGACTGGCTCTGCATTTCCTGATACTTGCTCACTCTGTTGTCCTCGTCCAGTTTAAGCCCGGCATAGACCGACAGGTTGTCGGCGATCGAGGAGAGGCTGTCCCGGAGCTTAAGGGCCTCCCGGATAGTGGCGGAGGAAGCGGCAAGTTTCCCCTTGAAACGGCCGAACCGGCCGAGGCCGTCTTTAACCTGGCCCAGGGACTTAAGCCAGGCGTCATCGTCGGGAAGTATGCTGGAGAGGTCCCATTTGTACTTCGCGTCTATTTCCGGCCGCTGCTTTACGGCCTGGGCGGCAGGGCGGGAAGGAAAAGAGCACGACAGGCAGGCGAAGGCGGCTGCGAGCAGGGCGGTACGGGTAAAATACTTTTGCATGAGGCGGCTCCTGGGACGATGCGGGCGTTGCGGCCCGGGCTTAAGGAATATCTAAGCAAATTATGCGCGGATATTTCCCGGCATGAAAATCGGAAGTTTTCTCGTTTTCAGAGTTATCGAGATATCGTGCAACGTCCCCCTCTTCCGCGTCCCCCTCTTCCGCCTCTTCCGGGGTCAGACGTATTTCACGGCCATGGGGACGTCGTCGGTCCAGACGGCTTTGGCGCCCAGTTCCGCCAGGCGGCGCACGTCGCGCGGATGGTTGGCTATGCCCGCGGAAACTTCTACTCCGGCGAGGGCGGCGGCCTCCGCCTGCTTTTTAAAATCGAAGGCGGCTGCGCCGAAATAAAAAAGCTGTTTTGCCAGCGGCCAGCCGATCCAGCCGGCGCAGACCTTCGAGGCCCCGGCCTTCTCCGCCGCGCCCAGCAGATCGGAAGGAAAAAGCGGCATAACCGCCAGGCCTATGCCGGGCACCGCCGCGCGCGCGGCCGCCAGGAACTTGCGGCGCCGGGAAAAGGCCAGCAGGAAGGCGCGGCTCTGAACGCCGGCCCTTTTTATCTGCAGGGCCAGGTCGGCGGCGTCGGCTTCTTTTTCCAGCGCCATTTCAAAATAGAATTCCCGCGCGGGCCGCAGTATCATCAGGTTAAGGATATCGTCCAGGTGGGGGATGGGCTCCTTCCCCAGCACGCGCAGGCTTTTCAAATGAGGCCAGGAGGTTTCCGCTATCTTCCAGTTATGGCCGCAGACCCTGCCCGAGAGGGCGTCGTGGAAGGCCACGAACTGCCCGTCGGCGGTGCGGCGGATGTCGCATTCAACGGCGTCCGCCCCGTCCGAGAAAGCGGCCTTAAAAGCGGCCAGGGTATTTTCCGGCGCGTTCAGCATGCCGCCCCTGTGCGCGTAAATGGACACATTCGTCATAAAATTATTCTAGTAAATCCCGGGCCTCTTTGCGGCCGCAAAAAAGGCGGCGCCTTTTCGGACGCCGCCTTTTGCGCGAAACGCCGCGCTCGCCATCCCCCGCCTCACTCCCCCTTGAAAGCCTTTGTCATCCTATCCGGCGAGACCACCGTATAGCCGTTCGCCGCCAGCCATTTCACCAGGCGCGCGGCGGCCGTGCGGCTCTGCGGATGGATGTCATGCAGCAGCACTATGCCTTTGCCGCGCTGCTTTATCATCGCGATAGTATTCTGGTAAAGCTGTTCGGGGTCCTTGGTGGACCAGTCGAGGGTGTCTATGGTCCAGCCCACCGGGGTAAGCTCCAGGTCAGAGGTGATGGCCTTTAAAGCTTCCGGCGAGATCACGCCGTAAGGCGGCCTGAAGAACGCCGCTTTTTTCCCGGTCGCGGCTTTTATGCCCGCGGCGACTCCGGTCAGCTGGCGCAGAGTTTCGTCCGTAGACAGAGCCGTAAAAGGCTTCCCGGCTTCCGTGGCGTGGTTATAGCCATGGACGGCCACCGCATGCCCGTCGTCGGCGGCTTTCTTTATGCGCGCCTTGCCGCTCTCGCCCAGCTTGGAGCCCAGCACGAAGAAAACGGAGGGAGCGCCCGCTTCCTTCATAGCGGCGGAAACCTCTTCCGTAAGCGGGCCCGGCCCGTCGTCGAAAGTCAGGATCACCTCGCCCTTCTTCAGGAAGCTGTCCTGCTGAACGAGATAAGGCACATTGCCTTTTACATAATTGATCTGGCAGTAGCCCTGCTTGATAAGCACGCCGCGGCTTTCGGCCTCCCGCACCCCAAGCACGCCGTTAAAATCAAAAACGTCGATGAGCTCTGAAAGGACTTTCAATGAAACCGCATTAGCGCCCCGGGCGTCTCCGGCCGGCAGTTCGTATTCCGCGCCGGTTTCGCGCTTTATAAGGGCGGCAATATTTTCCAGCCTGACGCGCAGGTACTGCCCGTACGCCGAGGCTTCGATATATTCGGGGCTGTTCTGCGCCGCAGCATAGGCGGCCTCGGAATAAACTTCCAGGGCCGAATAAATCTCCCGGTAGTCCGCCGTAAGCTGGTTTACATCGGCCGCGGCGGCCGTGACGGCGGGAACCTGCACCGAGGCGGGCTCTCCGGGAAGCCGCAGCTCCAGGGCGAAAAGCGAAGAGGACTGAAAAAGTAAAACCAGCGGGCCAAGAATAAAATATTTTTTGCGCATTTTTTTCTCCTGCGTTCGTATTACATCTATATTATGCCCGTATTTTAAGAAGAGGAGATGCGCCGAAAGGGCACAAAACGGTTGTTTTTGGGCCCAGGCCGGGTAGTACTTAAGGGTAAAGTTCAGGCGCCGCCGGTGATGAAATACCAGATAAGCAGGGCTATTATAAGGGACAGCAGTTTTATCTGCCAGTTGCTGGAAAAGAGTTCCGGGATATTCATAGGTCAGGCCTGGGGAACCGCAGGCGGGGCGCCCGCCGCGGGCGGCGCGGCTTCGGGCCTGGCGGTCTTGCGCAGCAGCGTCTTCTCCGCTTTCGAGCGGTAGAGCTGGTACAGCATGGCTTCGAGATCCCCGGGGTCCACGGCCTGCTGCAGCTTTCCGTTGCGGGCCACCGACAGCGTGCCGGTCTCCTCGGAAACTATTACTATGATCGCGTCCGCCACTTCGCTCAGCCCCAGCGCCGCGCGGTGCCTCATGCCGAATATTTTGGAAAGCTCCTGCTGCTCGGTCAGCGGCAGGATGCAGCCGGCGGCCACCAGCCTGTTGTTGGCGATGACGGCCGCGCCGTCGTGCAGCAGCGTTTTAGCGTGAAAGACGGTCAGGAGCATCTCTTTGGAGACCTCGCCGTTTATGCGCACCCCGGTATCGACGATATCGCGCAGCGCCATATCCTGCTCGAGCACTATCAGCATGCCCATTTTTTCCGCGGCCGCCGAGCGGACAGCCTCCATCATTTCGCCTATAAAGCGGTACTCCTGCGACACCATGACCCTGCCCAAAGGGTTCGACCCGATATTGGCGAGAGCGAAGCGGATCTCGGGCTGGAACACGACTATCAGCAGCACGATGCCGGCCACCCAGAACTGCCCCACGAGCCAGACGGTGGCGGAAAGATGCAGGGACTTGGCCGCCGCCGTGATAACGGCCAGGATGAAGACGCCCCAGATAACCTGCATGGCGCGCGTGCCCTTAAGCAGCAGGATCAGGCGGTATACGATGTAGTATACCGCCGCGATATCCACCAGGTTCTTAGCGTAGTGCAGGTACATCCGTTGCTTCCTCCCCCTTTTGTTTTCAGGCCGCCTTGGCCTCGGCCATCAGCGCGTCTATCTCGGCGGCGTCAACCACTTCATTTTCTATCAGGCGCCCCGCTATGGCGTCCAGCGCCTTGCGGTTGCCGGTAAGCGCGGCTTTCGCTTTCATATAGGAGTCGCTGACGATGCGCTTGATCTCTTCGTCGACGCTGCGGGCGGTCTCGTTGGAGTAGGCGGCCTGGCGCATGATGTCGCGCCCGAGGAACACCTCGGATTCGTCCTTCTTGAGGGACAGCGGCCCGATCTTGTCGCTCATGCCGAATTCCAGCACCATCTTCTGCGCGTAGTTGGACACCTTGGCCAGGTCGTCGTGCGCGCCGGTGGTGATCTCGCCAAAAACTATTTCTTCGGCGGCGCGGCCGCCCAGTAGCACGCAGAGCCGGTTCATTATCTCGGTCCTGGAGGTGAGGTACTTGTCCTCCAGCGGCATCTGCATGGTGTAGCCCAGCGCGGGCCCGCGCGGGATTATGGTGACCTTGTGCACCGGGTCGCAGCCGGGCAGGGTCTTGGCCACCAGCGTATGGCCGGCCTCGTGATAAGCCACCACCCTTTTCTCGCTCTCCGAAATTATGCGGGACTTGCGCTGCGGGCCGGCTATCATCTTTTCGATAGCCTCCTCCAGGTCCTTCAGGTCCACCGATTTCTGCTCTTTCTTGGCGGCGAGGATCGCGGCCTCGTTCACGATATTGGCCAGGTCCGCCCCCGTGAAGCCGGGCGTGTGGCGGGCTATCACGGAAAGGTCGGTGTCCGCGGTGAGCTTCACTTTTTTGGCGTGCACCTGCAGGATCTCAAGGCGGCCCTTTATGTCGGGCACCGGCACGTTTATCCGCCGGTCGAAGCGGCCGGGCCGCAGCAGCGCGGTGTCCAGCACGTCGGGCCGGTTGGTGGCGCCGATCAGGATGATGCCTTCCTTGGACTCGAAGCCGTCCAGCTCCACCAGCATCTGGTTCAGGGTCTGCTCGCGCTCGTCGTGCCCGCCGCCTATGCCGGCGAAGCGGGAGCGCCCCACGGCGTCCAGCTCGTCCAGGAAAATTATAGCCGGCGCGCTTTTCTTGGCGCGCTCGAACAGGTCGCGCACGCGGCTGGCCCCGACGCCCACGAACATCTCCACGAATTCGGACCCCGACGCGGTGAAGAAAGGCACGCCGGCCTCGCCCGCCACGGCGCGCGCCAGGAGCGTCTTGCCGGTGCCGGGAGGGCCGTAGAGCAGCACGCCCTTAGGCAGCTCGCCGCCCAGCAGCTGGTATTTTTTCGGGTTCTTCAGGTAATCGACCACGTCTTTCAGCTCTTCCTTGGTCTCGTCGCAGCCGGCCACGTCCTTGAAGGTTACTTTCTGCTTCTTCAGGTCCTGCTGCTTGGCCTTGGACTTACCGAAGGACATCGCCTGCTTGCCGCCCATCTGGGCCTGGCGGATGAAAAGGAACCACCAGATAAAAACAAAGATCAGGATCCAGCCGACATTCAGTATGAGCCCCGCTATCCAGCCCCGGTCCGCCTCGGCGGCGAAATCTACCACGCCGGCGGCCTCCATGTCCTCTATCAGCTTGGGATCGGACATCGGGATGGTCTTAAAGGTCACCTTTTTATCGCCCTCTTTCAGCTCGCCTTTTATAATATCCTGGCGCACGCTGACTTTAGCGATCTGCTTGTCGCGCAATTTCTGCTTGAATTCGGAATAGGGGATCTGGCGCTCTTTCTCCACGCCTTTCATGTTCTGGTAAACCGCCACGAACAGAGCGAACGCCAGGAACCAGAACAGCAGCTGCCTTAAATTTTTTTTCAGCGGCATGAAATCTTTCCTTCTATGGCGGACTCTTTGAGCACGCCTATATATGGGAGGTTGCGGTAGATACCGTTATAATCCAGCCCGTAACCGACCACGAATTTATCGGGGATGACGAAGCCGGTGTATTTTATGGGCACCTCGGCCCTGCGGCGGCTGGGCTTGTCCAGCAGCGTGCAGATCTCCACGCTCTTGGGCCGGCGGGTCTTCAGGTTCTGCAGCATGTACGCCATGGTAAGGCCGGAATCCACGATATCCTCCACTATCAGCACGTCGCAATCCTCTATGCTCTCCTTGAGGTCCAGCAGGATGCGCACCACCCCGGTCGAGTGCGCGCCGGAATAAGAGGACAGCATCATGAAATCCAGCCGGGTGTCCAGGGAGATGTTCTTGGCCAGGTCGGACATGAAGAGCACGCAGCCCTTCAGCACTCCCACGATGGTGAGGCAGCGCCCGGCGTAATCCCGGGAGATCTGTTCGGCGAGTTTTTTTACGCCCGCGTCCAGCTCCGCGCCGGAAATAAGTATTTCCTGCAAATCTTTATGCATCTGACTTATATTTTAGATTTTTTGGAGGGTTTTTGCTATGCAAAAAGCGGAAGCCGGAGCGTTCAGGCTCCGGCTTCCGCCTCCGCCGTACCCCGACCGCTATTTTATAAGCTGCCCCGGGGAGAGCTGCGCGTAGAAGAACTGCGACATTATCTGCGACACCAGGCCGGGCTTGGTCTCGAGCTCCTTGGGGGAGGTGATCTTTTTGGCCGCCGAAAGGTCCAGGAGGAAAGCCATGTCGAGCTGGTACACGGCGCTCCGGTCCAGGACGTTCACGTTAACTTCGGTGTCAATGCGCTCGCCGCGCGGGTGCAGGTTATACGAACCGATGTCCGCGAATTCACCGTCAACGGTCATGAACTTGGAGTGCAGCGTCTGCATAGTGCCCTGTTTAAGGTAGATATTGACCCCGGACTGCAGCAGCGGGATGAGGCATTTGGCCATAGCGTCCACTATCGGCTTGCCCTCGGCATCGATGCTCTCCTTGGAGTTAGTGAGGAGGTTGATCTCGATACCGCGGGCGCGGGCCTCCAGCACGGCCTGGGTGACGGCCGGGATGGCCACGAAGTAGGCGTTCTCGATATTGATGCGCTTGGTGGCGCCGTACATGGCTTTGATGATGCTGACAAGTATCGGGGAAGTCTTGGGGGGGTTCTGCAGCACCACCGCCACGCGGGCGCTGCCGGCCTCGAACTCCGCGTTCTGGGGGCCGCGCACGTTCACGGACTTATAGCCGAGGTTCCTGGCGGACACCTGGGTGTTCCACTCGGCGCCCAGCAGCTTCTTGGCCTCTATCACCGCGGGGCCGGAGAACATCACATCGGTGTCGCGCCACTTGATGGTGCCGGCTTTATGGGAATACACGTCGCCGAAATTCATGCCGCCCGCCACGGCGTACTTGTCGTCGGCTATCAGCACCTTCACGTGCCAGATGTCGCCGGAGCGGTCCAGATCGGTGTGGCGCAGCACCTCCAAGCCGGCGTCCTGCATGAGCTTCACTACTTTCTTGCCGTGGCTGGCGGACACCGTGTCGTCTATCATCACCTGCACGCTGACGCCTTCGTTCTTCTTGGCTATCAGCATCCGGGCGGCCTCGTAGCCGGTGGTGTCGTCATAGAAAGCCCAGCTGGAAACCAGCAGGCTCTTTTTGGCGTTCTTTATCAGGTCATCCTTGGCCGCGAAGGAGGCCTCGCCGTCTATAAGGAACCGGGCATAGTTGCCGGAAGAAAACGCGGCGCCGGTCGCCTGCTCGAACTCGGCGATGAAGCCGGGGTCGGTAAAAAGGGAGGGCTGGCCGGCCCGGCGGGCGGGGAAAGCGGCGGATTTGGAAGCCTTTATCACGCGCTCGGAGATGGCCTCGAAGGAAGGGGCGCCGGTGCCGGGGATCCAGCCGAGGTCGGCTATCTGGGTGCCGAGAGCGTGCCAGAGGGTGACCGCGGTGCCGGCATACGAGACCGGCTCGGGGCCTGAGAAATCCTGGGGGGCGGCTTTTTCAGGGGCGGGCTCGGGAACCGCGGGAGCGGCCGCCGGCTCGATCTCATAACCGCTTAGGCCGAGGGCCTGCGAAGTCCTGGAAATTTTGCCGCTGAATTCTTCTATTTTGGTATTCCGGGCCGCGCCGTTATAGGCGGTCTGGGCGCCGGAGAACTGGGGAAGCATGACACAGGAAACAATGAAGGAAAGGGCGAGCTTTTTATTTGTCATGCTCATAGTATACGGCCCGGGCGGCTTTTTTCAAAGGGCCGGAAAGGCCCTAAAACAAAAAAAAAAGGCCCATAGAGTTATAGGCACTATGGACCTGAGCCGCCCCCCCCCGGCTTTCTTTTTTTTGTTTCCGTAGTTCAAGAATATAATCAAAAGCTTTTTTGTGGTTTAGAACCATTATGGTTTCGTCTTTGGTTTTGCCTGACGCTGAAATCCCTTCTTTTAATAAGCGTTCTGTGTCCAGCAAGGTGTAAGTGTTGCCTTCTATCTTGGACGATTTCCAGGAAAGCTCAATTACAAAACGCTGTAATTCTT
>CAIQNV010000143.1 GCA_903873295.1 uncultured Elusimicrobia bacterium | reverse complement strand
TGCGGCCCCGGCTCGGCGGTTTTGCTTACGCAGAAAACCGCCTCCGCCCTTGCGGCCCGGACGCGAAGCATGATTATGCTTCGCTCTAAAGCCGGGCCTCACTTCCCCAAAGCGGCTCCAGAGCAACCCCATGACCGGCCCGCGGCTTGTTGTACCTTATTTCATCACTTTGTTCTCGAAAGTGCGTATTATATCCATCAGATTGTCGGATGTTTTGGCCGACAGCAGGCGCTTGCGCAGCGTCAGGTTCGAGATAAGGCCGGACAGCTGGGAAAGGATATTAAGCTGCAGAGTGGGCTCATTGAACGGAGTGAGAATGAGGAAGATGAGCTTTACCGGCTGGTTGTCCGGGGAGGGGAAGTAAATGCCTTCCCTGCTTTTGCCCACCGCCAGCAGCGGCTTCGAGAGCGAGGCCAGGCGGGCGTGGGGGAAGGCCGTCTGGTGGCCGAGCGCCGTAGAGAAATTGGTCTCGCGCTTGATTATGGCCTTAAGGGCTTCCTCCCTGTCGAAAGAGGGGGCGGCGGTGTGCAGCGCGGTGAGAACTTCCTCTATAGCCTCGAAGCGGCCTGCTTCTTTAAGGTCGAGCCGGCAGGCCTGCGGCATCAGCACCGCGCTTAAAAGCATCTTGGGCGGCTGCTCGAATTCGTCGCGTATTTCCCCGGTAAGCTCTTCTACTATGTCCTCCATGGTGAGCAGGCCGGTGGTTTCTCCTTTGGCGTTCTTTACCAAAGCCAGCTGTATGCGCTTTTCCTGGAAATCGCGCAGGGCGCGCTCGACGGAAATTTCTTCGGAGACTTCCGTAAGTGCCCTCTTTACGGCGGAGAAATCGGGCCCCGCGGCCCCCGGGGTAAGCAGGCAGGCGTAGAGGTCCTTGAAGTGCACGTAGCTGACGGCCGTGCCGTCGGCCTCCGCCAGAGGATAGCGGGAGAAGTGCTTTTCTTTTATGAACTTAACGGTTTCTTCCGCGGAGGCGTCGAGCTTTATAAAGCTTATGGCGCTGCGGGGGGTCATGACTTCCTTGATCTTTGTCTTGCCGAAATCGAAGAGATGCTCGAACATCATGAGCCGGCCCAGCGAAAGCTTTCCGTGCTCCTGCGACTGGCCCAGGATCATGCGCAGCTCCTCGTCGGAATGCAGGGCTTCGCTTTCCCCCGGCTTCAGATGGAGAAGGCCCAGGAAGAAATTAGCGCTTTTGTTTATCACCAGCATGGGCAGGTAGGTGGCCTTGTAGAAAACCTCGAGCGGGATCGCCGAGATAAGCGTGATCTTTTCCGGCATAAGTATGGCCAGGTATTTAGGGGCCTGCTCGCCTATTATTACGTGCGCCCCGGTGATCAGGCCGAAAGCTATCAGGAAAGAAACGCTGTGGAGCATGGCGGGGGAGAGGGGGAGCGAAAGCCAGGAAAAAACCGGTTCCAGGATGGCGGCCATAGCCGGCTCGCCGACCCAGCCCAGGCCCAGGCTGGCCATCGTTATGCCCAGCTGTATCGAAGACAGGTAGGCGTCTATGTGCTGTACCTGTTTTTTAGCCAGCTTTGCGGTTTTCAGGCCCTTGGCTGCAAGTTCCTCAAGGCGGGTAAAGCGCACTTTGACCAGCGCGAATTCTACCACAACAAATACGGCGTTCAGCAGGATCAGGAGCGCGGCGATGAGGAGGTCAAGAAAATAAATCACGCCTATATTTTAGCATTCTCATCTAAAATTTTGGTAAAATATACTGAGTTCTTTAAAGATAGTTTCATGAGGCCCTACGGCGGGACAGACCGCGGCGGCCCTTAAAACAAGATTTATGCGCGGGTGGTGGAACTGGTAGACACGCACGTTTGAGGGGCGTGTGCCTAACGGCTTGGGGGTTCAAGTCCCCCCCCGCGCAATTTTTTTTATCTCATGCTCTCCAAATACTTCAAACCTTCACTCCTTAAGAAAATTTCCGAAAGTGCCGGCACCCCGGTTTATGTCTATTCCGAAACGGCTTTCCTTAAACAGATAGCCTCCTACAAAAAGGCTTTCCGCTCCATCGACCCGCTGTTCTGCTACGCCATGAAGGCCAACTCCGGCGGCGCGCTGTGCGCCTTGGCCGCGCGGGAGGGCTGGGGCGCCGACGTGGTGAGCGGGGGGGAGTTGTACCGCGCGCTCAAGGCCGGCTTCGAGCCGGGGAAAATTATCTTTTCCGGAGTGGGGAAAACTCCGGAGGAGCTTGAATACGCCCTTAAGTCGGGCATCTTCTTCATAAACGCCGAGTCTTTCGAAGAAGTCGCGGAGCTTGAGAGGGTCGCGGCCAGGCTTAAAGTAAGGGCGCCGCTTTCGCTGCGGATAAATCCGGACGTGGACCCGCACACGCACAAATTCATAACCACGGGCAAACTGGGCAGCAAGTTCGGCGTCTCTTTCGAGGAGGCGCAGAAAATCTATCTTTACGCCGCCGAATCAAAACATCTGGAGCCCGTAGGAGCGCAGTTCCATATAGGCTCCCAGGTGCATTCGGCGGGCCCTTATGCGGTGGCCGCCGGGCGGCTGGCCGCTTTTATTCTTAAACTGGCCTCGCGCGGCGTGAACCTCAGGTACGCCGACGTAGGCGGCGGCTGGGGCGTAAAAGAAGGCGGCGAGATGGCCGACCCCGCTCCGCTGGCGCGTGCCGTGGCCGGGGTCTTCGCCGGCACCGGGCTGAAGGTGATACTCGAACCGGGACGCTCGGTCGCCGCCCCGGCCGGAGCGCTTTTAACGCGCGTTATCTACCGCAAGCGCGGCGGGCATAAGAATTTTATTATAGTGGACGCCGCCATGAACGACCTGATAAGGCCGGCGCTTTACGGGGCGAAGCACCCGGTGGCGCTGGTCGGCCCGGGCCGCGGGCCGGAGAAAATTTACGATATAGTGGGCCCGGTCTGCGAGAGCGGGGATTTCCTGGCGGAGGCCGCGCGGCTGAGAGAGCCCGCCGGCGGCCAGCTTCTGGTCATCTATTCCGCCGGAGCTTACGGCTTTTCCATGAGTTCACAGTATAATTCCCGCCCCCGCGCCGCCGAAGTCCTTATAACCGGCCCCTCCTCCTGGCGCCTTATCCGCCGCCGTGAAACCTACGAGGACCTGGTGGCTTCAGAACTTTAGTTCCGCCGTCCCACGGCCCCGAAAGAATAACGCCCCTGTGAGAGGGGCGTTTTCTTTGCGAGGGGAAAGAGGAGGGGCGTCAGGGCTTGTTCAGATACAGCATCAGCTGGCGCAGGCTGCGCTGCTGGGCCGGGGTGGGCGGCGGGGAGTTTTCCGGGTTCGCGGGCAGACCCTGCGGCTGCGCGGAGAAGATCAAGCCGCGCAGAAGTTCCTTCTTCGCGTAGAGGTCGTCTCCGGGGCAGTCGGTATTGCCGATGTCGCGGTGGGCGTAGAAGCTGCTGACCGGGACTTCGTAGGTGTCTTTGAGATAGGTCCCGATGGCGACGAAGGAGTCCTGTGAAGCGCCGGTGAATACGTCGTTCGCAGGCGGATGGAAGTTCCCCATTATGGAAATGCCTATATTGGCGGTGTTGCGGTTCTTTACGTGGGCGCCCAGGACTTTAATTGGCCGGCCCTCGAAAATATTTCCGGCCGGGTCGATAAGGAAGTGGTAAGCGATATCTATCCAGCCGCGCCCGTTCTGGTGGAAATCCTGGATGAACTGCATTTCGGCTACGGCCTCTTCGTAGGTCCTGGGGTAATGCGCCTGCGTATGGTGGAGGGTGAAATAGCGCGGTTCATGCGGGGTGTAGGGCTCCGTGGGCGGGGCGGCCTGCCAGGCGGCGCGGCGTATCACTTTGAAGGGGGCGGTCGAAGGAAGGAAGAGCCCGGGGTCGGGCACATAGGGGACCGCTTCCTGGGGAGGGGCTTCTTCCCTGTCGGCGGCGGCCTGGACCATCTCGGTTTCATAAATTGTGAGGGAAGAAGCCGACTTGACGCCGAGGTTGATCACGCTGAACTTAAGCGGCTGCCGGGTGAGCGGGACGCGGTACCTGGCCCAGAAGCGCCCGCCGGGAAAGCGATGGAACTTCTCGCTGCGGTAGCGGGCGGGGGCCGCTATCAAAGATCTGGGCTTCACCAGCAACTCCACGCTAACGCCGGGATCCGGCATCTCGCCCTGCAGCAGGACGGTGTCGTAGCTGGCCGGGGGGGGGACGCTGAAAGGGGTTTCGAAAAGTACGGAGCCCTCTTTCTGAGCGGCGGGGAGCTTTGTTTCTATCGGGTAGGTCCTGCCGGAGAAAATCACGGGGTTTTCATCCGCTGAGGCCCGTGTTGAAAAAAACAAGGTGGTAAGCAAAAGCGGCAGCAGGGCGGGTTTAGCCTTCATACTGTTATTATAACCGACCTGAAGGTCAGCTTCAAAGAGTTAAAAGACCCAGAAGGGGATGGGACTTAAGGGAAAGAGCCGCGAGACGCCCGGTCGGGTGGGGGGCTGGCGAGGGGAGGGGTTCGGCGGGCACGGGGTCGGCCACACCGTGGCCGCCCCTCCTCTCTCGGGCTCGCCGCTTACGCAAGCCTCGCCCTCCGAGAGGGCCCGCCGGGCCCATACCCTCGCCAGCCCTCTGTTAAACTGGCTAGGTCTGGCGGTAGGCCGCCAAATGCGCTTGTTTACTTGCTTTTTATATAGCGGAGGGCGGAGGACATTATGTTGCGGAAGTCCAGCACGGCGGCTTTCAGGCCGGCGGAGCCGTCCAGGAAGCCGAGCTTGAGGAGATAGCCGGAGAAAAATCTTGAGAAGGGGCGCAGGATTATGAAAAGGCGGCTGCGGCCCTTCAGCGCGTAGGAGCGGGCGAGTATCTCGGAATAGAATTCCCTTTTATTCTCCAGGTCCGCCTCGTCGGAATAGGGGTAGTGGAGCAGGGGTTCCTTCAGGGCGCCTGCCGGGCCGTCAACTTCCAGCCTTTCGTGCACCGGCAGCGGCAGGAAGCGCGCCGCGCCGCGCCGGAAGAGGCGCAACTGGGTGTCGGGATACTTGCCGCCGCGCTTAAGCCAGCGGCCGAAGTAAAAGTTGCGGCGCGGCAGAGTGAAAGCGGCGAAGCTGCCGGGCGCGGCGACGAGGCGCTTTATCTCGGCGCGCAGGGCCGGTGAGATCTCCTCGTCGGCGTCCAGGATGAAGACCCAGTCAGAAGAAGCCTGGTCGATGGAGAACTGCTTGTTAACGTAGACGGCGCGGCTGTTGGGGCGGCGAAAATATTTAACCTTGAAGTCGCGGGCGGCCAGCGCGGTGCCGTCGGTAGAGCAGCAATCCACGAAGATCAGCTCGTCGGCCCAGGCGGCGCTGGCGAGCGAGCGGGCGAGGTTCTTTTCCTCGTTGTGGGCTATCATGGCTATTGAAATAGTAGGCATAGAAAATTAAGAGCCGGGAGTCGGGGGGCGCGGGTCGGGCGAAGCGAAACTGTTCTTGTCGGGAACTGGGGATCGGGAGAGGACGGCGTTTTCGAAGACGGCGCAGGTGGCGGCGGCGAAGGCTTCCCGGGAAAAGTCTTTGGCGGCGCGGACCCTGTTTTCTTCGCCGAGGGTTATTATTCTCGCCGGGTCGGCAAGAAGCGCTGAAAGTTTAGCCGCCAGGGCCAGGTGGTCGCCGGGCGGCACGAGCCAGTCCTGGTCTACATATTCCGGCAGGCTGCCGGCTGAAGTCGAAACCAGCGGGCGTCCGGAGGCCAGCCATTCCAGGGCGGCGCGGGAAACCGCCTCGCTGCCCAGTGAGGCTATCACGCCTATGTCGCAGGCGGCCATGAATTTAAAAGGCCCGTCCACTTTGCCGTGGAAGACTACGCTTGCCGCAATATCCAGCTCTTCAGCTAGTTTTAAAAGATCGGCGTATTTTATGTTGGCCTCGTAGCCGGCTAGGTGGAATTCCGCCCGGGTCCCGGAGCGCAGCAGCTCCTCCGCGGCTTTGAGGAAGCAGGCGTGCCCTTTTACCGGGTCCAGCCGGCCCAGCAGGCCTATTTTGTACGGAACCTGCGGGGCGCGGGAGGAGGCCGGCGGCGGCTTTATTCCCTGGGGTACGACGGTGACCTGCGCGGCGTCCAGTCCGGCTTCAACGAATAGCTTTTTTATATAGCCCGAGGCGGCTATGGTTTTTTTTACGGAAGAGAAAGTGAAGCCGGCGGAGGGTTTCTTCGCGTCCGCCTTTACGCGCAGCAGCGGCAGGCCAAGCAGAAAGCCCAGCGTCTGTGCCCGGCCGGTGTGGGCGCAGACCGCGTCTATCTTTTCGACTCGCGCGGCGGCGCGCAGGCGCAGCAGGGCCGGCGGCAGGCGAAGGAAATCCTTGCGGTCAGGGATGGGGAAACTCTTGAAGCCCTCGCGCCCGGCGAAAGCCATTGCCGCGCTGCCTTCGGGGCAGGCGAAAATAACGGAGTGGCCTCCCCCGCGCAGGGCCAGGGCCTGGTCGAAAGCGTAAGCCGCCAGCCCGCTATTCCACGGGATGTCGATTACGCTTAAAATTCTCAATGGCTGTTTCATAGCACTTAAGGGTGAGGGCCGCCATGCGCGGCGAAGAGAAGTCCTCCCGCCGTTTATGGGCCTCGGCCGCCAGTCGTTCCCGAAGGGGAGCGTCGTTTATCAGGCGCAGCTGGGCCTTCGCCAGTTCCTCCGGGCTGCGGGGCTTAACCGTCAGGCCGTTGGCGCCGTCCTCTATCACGTCGGTTATGCCGCCGGCGGTGGTGGCCACTATCGGGAGCGAGGCGTTCATCGCTTCAACCAGCACGCTGCCCATGCCTTCCTCGGCGGAAGAAAGCACGAACATGTCCAGCGCGGCCAGGATCTTGTAGGGGTCGCTGCGGTAGCCTATAAGCCTGAAGCGGTCCTGTATCTTCAGCATTCTGGCGAGGTGTTCCACCGTTTCAGCCAGCGGGCCTTCTCCGGCTACGAGGAAATATATCTGCGGCGCGTCTTTGAGCACGAGCGCGGCGGCGCGGACCATGTTCTCGGGGTCCTTATGCGGGACCAGAGCTATAAGCGAGCCCGCCCAGAAGGCGCCCGGCGGGAGGGAAAGCTCCGCGGACAGTTCGGCGCGGGCCGCCTGTCGGAAGGCCGGGAATTCCCCGGGCTTCCAGGGGGTGTCGTCAAGGTCGATGGTGCTGTTGACCACGGCCACTTTTTCTTCGGGCACTTCGGCCTTTAAAAGTATCTCTTTTACGGCGTCGGAGATGGCTATCACGAAGTGGGCCTTCCCGTATTTGAAACGCGCGGTGAAGGAGCCGGGGATGAAATCCACGCGGCGGTGGGCTATGCGGACGCAGTCCAGCCCGGCCGAGGCCAGCCAGGAAACGGCGGCGGCGTGCGAGGTGTGGGAATGCAGTACCGGCGGGAATTGGGCGGGGGGCAGGCTTTTAAGTTTTCGGCGCAGCAGCAGGGCCGAAACGGGGTCCCATTCGAAAAAATACGGCAGCGTGAAGGTTTTGAAGCCTTTGCGCTGCGCGGTCTTGTGAAGCGGGGAGTTTTCCCGGCAGACCACGGTGTTGTCATGGCCGAGGAGGTTCAGCTCTTTTACAAGGTAGAGCAGCTGGCGCTGGCCGCCGCGCAGCTCTTTTCCATCGTCCAGGTGAAATACGGTGAGGCGGGTTTCCATAGTTGTATTTTAACAATTGCGGGATCGGCAGGGCGCGGAAACATGAACGCTCAAAAGTTTGTCCGCTTTGGCCAGGACCTCTCCGGCGCTGATCTCCGAAGGGTCGTCCTCGAAAAGCGCCAGCTCCGGAAGGAATTTTCCGCGCGGCGATATTTTATTTACCCAGCTTTTCTGGAAGATCCCGAGGCAGGGTGTGCCGAGGGCGCTGGCCAGGTGCAGCGGGCCGGAGTTGTTGCCGACGAAGATGGCCGCGCGGGAAACGGCAAAAGCCAGGTTCCTGATATCAAGGTCAAGGTCGCAGGAAAAGACGCGGTCCGCGTCCGCGGTGAGAACGCTGTTGAAAAGCTCTTTTTCTTCCGGGCCGGCGTTCACCAGGACGCGCATCCTGCGCTCTTTGAATAATTGCAGGACTCCGGTCCAGGCTTTCAGCGGCAGGTTCCTCTTAGGGTTGCCGGAAAAAGGATGTAGCACCGCCCAGGTCCCGGAGGAGAACAGGGCGGCGGACCGGGGGGACTCTCCGAAACGGGACGGGGAGACAGGATAACGCAGCTCTCCGGGGTCTTTTCCCAGCGCCGCTTCGACCAGTTTGCGGGAGGAGTCCAGGATATGAGTATCCCGCGCGGCGGGCTTGATCTGATCAGTGGCGAAGGCTCCTTTCAAGGCATACCTCCTGGGGATCCCCGCCAGAAGACAGGATAAATTCTTGCGCCAGTTGGCGTGCAGTATTATGGCCGCGTCAAAACCCGCCGCGCGGATGGCCAGCAGGGTTCTTAAATATTTAAAGAAACCGCCCTTCTCTTTTCCCGGAGAGCGGTCCCAGAAGGGGTCGCAGTGGTAGTGCTCAATGCCGTCGCCGGCCAGCGGTATGATGTCGCGGGAATATTCCTTGGTCAATAAAGCGGGCTCCACTCCGGGCTGCGCGCGGAGGGCGCGGTAGACGGCGAGGCTGATCAGCGTGTCTCCGACGTTGTCGAGTGTGACGATTAAGATTCTCATCTTTAAAATACGAAAAGCCCCGCGTACCGGGGCTTTGCAAATTTGGTGGACGTGACAGGGATCGAACCTGCGACCTCCTGCATGCCATGCAGGCGCTCTCCCAACTGAGCTACACGCCCAAAAACAGTATATTTTTCCGGCTTCTTTAAAGAACTTAAAGATATTATATATAAAAAAATTCTTTATTTCAACCCTGAAAACAAGAACCTTTCCGCTTTTTAAGCGGGCCATAATTTAATAGAATTATAAAATAAGCGGATACTAGAGGTGGAGAGAAAATGAAAATTAAATCTTTTAACGTGATGCCCTACCTTCCGGACAGCCTTAAGGCGCTTGAGGAACTGTCGACCAATATGTGGTTCACCTGGAACTGGGACGCGATCATGATGTTCGTCAGCATCAACGAAGACCTCTGGCACCGCTCGCACCGCAACCCCAAGTGGATACTGGGAACCCTCGCCCCCGAAAGGCTCGACGAGCTAAGCCGCGACGGTAATTTTCTCGGCAGGCTGGAGGAGATAAAACAGAAATTCGAAAACTATATAGCCTACAAGGACACCTGGTTCGCGAAGAACGCGCAGGAGCAGGACAGGGATATGCAGGTGGCCTATTTCTCGATGGAATACGGCATCGGCGAAGGTCTGCCGATCTACTCCGGCGGCCTGGGCATGCTTTCCGGCGACCACCTTAAATCCTCCTCCGACCTGGGGATGCCCGTGGTGGGAGTGGGCCTGCTATATAAGAGGGGCTACGTCCAGCAGGTGCTTAACCGCGACAGCTGGCAGGTGGAGCGCTACCCTGAGAACGACTGGTACAATATGCCGGTGCAGATAGTGAAGGACGCCTCCGGCAAGCCGCTGCGCGTCGAGGTTGAGCTGGCCGGGGAAAGCGTGCAGGTGGGCGTGTGGAAGGTGCCGGTAGGCCGCACTTCGCTGTTCCTGCTGGACACCAACCTCGCGGAGAACTCCCCCACGGCCAGGACCATCACCGAGCAGCTTTACGGCGGCGACCGCGAGAACCGCATACGCCAGGAGATAGTGCTGGGTATCGGCGGCGCGCGGGCGCTGGAGGCGATGGGCCTGAAGCCTACGGTCTTCCATGTCAACGAGGGGCACAGCGCCTTTCTGCTCTTCGAGCGCATCCGTCAGCTCATGAAAAACCGCGGCCTGTCTTACTCCGAGGCGCGCGAGGTGGTCTGGTCTTCCTCGGTGTTCACCACCCACACGCCGGTGATGGCCGGCAACGAGCATTTTGAATTCGAGCTTATGCGGAAATATCTGGAGGCCTATTCCCGCGAGCTCGGCCTGACTTTCCCGGAGTTCCTGGAAATAGGCAAGGAAGAACACTCTTCGATGGGCTTCTGCATGACCGTGATGGCCATGCGCCTCTGCGCCTTCCTTAACGGGGTAAGCCTCCTGCACCGCGACGTGTCCCGCGACATGTGGCACAAGCTGTGGCCGCAGCTGCCCCGCTACGAGATCCCCATTGAGGGGATAACCAACGGCGTGCATACCTGCTCCTGGATAAGCCACGAGCACCACAAACTTTACAGCAGGGCGCTGGCCGGCGGCGCCAACGGCATCCCGGACTCCTGCGACTGGCAGAAAATGGGGGAGATCGACGACCGCGAGTTCTGGGACACGCATATGGTGCGCAAGGTCAAACTGGTAAAGCTGGTGCGAGAACGCCTGAAGCGCCAGCACCAGCGCCTGGGCGCGGACCGCACCGTGCTGGCCGAGGCGGAGGGCGTGCTCAACCCCGACTATCTGACCATCGGCTTCGCGCGGCGCTTCGCCACCTACAAGCGCGCCACGCTGTTCATGCGCGACCTGGAGCGCCTGCTGGAGCTGGTTAACGACGAGAAAATGCCGGTGCAGTTCGTGTTCGCCGGCAAGGCCCACCAGGCCGATACCAGCGGCAAGGAATATATTAAGGCCGTGGCGAAGCTTTCCATGGACAAGCGTTTTAAGAACCGCATAATCTTCGTGGAAGATTACAATATGAACGTGGCCCGCTACATGGTGCAGGGCGTGGACGTCTGGATGAATAACCCCATAAGGCCGCTCGAGGCGTCGGGCACCAGCGGCATGAAGGCCGTGATAAACGGCGTGATGAACCTGTCCGTGCTGGACGGGTGGTGGGAGGAAGGCTATTCTCCCGAAGTGGGCTGGGCGATAGGCGGCACCGAAGCCTATAACAGCGACGAGGAGCGGGATTATGTCGAGGCGGAGTCGATCTATAACCTTATAAAGAAGGTCGTGGCCCCGCTGTACTACGACCGGGGCCAGAGCGGCCTGCCGGACGGCTGGATAAAGATGATGAAGGCCTGCGTGCAGAAGCTGGTGCCGCAATTCAACACCAACCGCATGCTGCGCGAGTATCATGAAAAATTCTATTCCCGCGCGCACCGCTCCTCAAAAAAATTCGCCGAAAATTCCCGCGTGGCCGAGATAGCCAGGTGGCGCAAAAAGCTAGAAGAGAACTGGCCACGCGTAAAGGTGGTCACCGACCAGTTCAAGCCGGAGATGGAAGTGCACGCCGGCGCAAAGCTGCCGGTGAGCGCCGTGGTCTGGCTGGGCGACCTGAAACCGGAGGACGTGGACGTGCAGCTTCATATCGGGACGGCCGGCGGCGAGGCGCTGTTCAAGGAAGGGCGCTCGGTTTCGATGGCGCATCACGCCCGCATGGGCGACGCCTACGTCTACAAGAGCGAGATCCCCTGCGATAAGAGCGGCCTGCACGATTTCTCGGTGCGCGTGATAGGCAGGCATCCGGACGCGGTGAATGCGCTCATGCCCCTGTATATAAAGTGGAGCGAGGAGTAGGGCCGGCTATGAATTCCCGCGCGTGTTTTTGCCCGGGAATTTATATATAATGTTTTTAAGGGCCGGAAACGGCCCGAGTAAGCAATTAAAGAGAGGTAAATAAGCAAATGTCAAAAGGTAAAGTAAAGTGGTTTAACGATAAGAAGGGATTCGGCTTCATCATCCCGGAAGACGGTTCTAAGGACCTCTTCGTGCATCACTCTTCAATAACCGGGGAAGGGTTCAAAACTCTGGCGGAAAACCAGGAAGTTGAATTCGAGACTGAGAACACGGACAAGGGCCCCAAGGCCATCAACGTGAAGAAAGCCCCCGGCAAGTAAAACGGACTTTCTTGAAATTAAGCCGTCCGCCCCAGGCGGGCGGCTTTTTTCATCTCCACTTTTAAGCTCCCGCTTCTGGACACTCCGGCTTACAACTCTCCGCAAATTTAATATACTTTAACTGCCGCGCCGAGAACGGCCGTCGCAAGCCTTAAGGAGAACCATATGTCTGAAACTAAACAGGACGCGAACAAACCGATGCAGCTTGAAGTGCAGATGGATGAAGCCACGGCGCAGGGCAATTACGCCAACCTGGCCGGCGTTACCCACAGCGAGACCGAGTTTATCTTCGATTTTCTCTTCCTGCAGCCCAATCAGCCCAAAGCCAAGCTGCGCTCGCGCATTATTTCAAGCCCGGTGCATACTAAACGCTTCGTTCTGGCCCTGCAGGAGAACATAAAGCGCTACGAAGAGCGCTTCGGCTCTATCCCCGAGCGGGCGGTAAACCTGACGCAGGGACACAGCTGAGCAGAGTCGGGAATCGGGAATCAAGAATCGAGAGCAGGGGCGCGAGCCCCGCAAAAAAAGAAAACCCGGAGAGATCCGGGTTTTCTTTTGATTCCTGATCCTCGATTCCCGGCTATTTATTTCCCTGCAGCATGAAGGTCTGTTTTTCCAGGGGAAGATGGCAGTTGACGGGATATTTTTTGGCCTTGATCCGGGCCTTGGCGTCGGCCAGCATCTTATCCAGCTCCGCGTCGGAATAGTCGGGCTGGGAGTGGAAAAGTATCAGATCGCGGGCCTGGACCTTTTCGGCGGCAAAGTCCACCACGATGGAAAGGCCGGAGTGCCCTTCATGCTTGCGGGTCTCGTAGTCCTTGTCGGTGAAGGCCGCGTCGTGGATGAAAATGTCGGAGCCGCGGACGAAGCCGCCCAGCTTTTCGTCGTAGTCCTGGAAGGCGGTGGCGTCGCCCCAGATCTCGCTGTCGGGGGCGTAGGTGATCCTCTTGCCGAGCGTATCCAGCATATAGATCAGCGTGCTGGTGGGGTGGTTGGCGTACATGGAGGAAAGCTTAAGCCCGGGAAACAGCTCGTAGTTATCCTCGATGATCTCGTAAATGTCTATTTTCGCCTTAGGCGGCTGCTTGGTGAGGGAAAAGGAGCTGTAGAAGGTGGCCTGAGCCACTTCTTTGAGGCTCTTTTCGGGGTCGTTGGCCCCTATGAGGTGAATGGAGAAAGCGGGGTCGTAAATGGGGGCGAAGCGTCCCAGCCCGAGGATATGGTCGAGGTGGAAATGCGTGAGGCAGATCCAGATATCCTTGTAATAGCGCTTCTTTTCCGCGATCTCCCTGCCCAGTTCCACGATGCCCGTGCCGGCGTCGAAGATCAAAATGTGTTCCCTGGTCTCTACTGAAACGCAGGAGGTCTGGCGCCCGTAGCGCGAGGCGGAGTTCGGCAGCACGCCCGGCAGGCCGCGGGCGCCCCATACGGTCAGGCGTAGCTGCCCGGAGCTGAGATCGGAGGCCTGGGTGAATTCGTCTTCGCGGATGAGAGCCGGGGTGACGGGGGCGGCCGGGGGGGGGGCGGGATTGGCTACGCTGCCGTCCAGGATGGTTTTCACCGTGCTGGAAAAAGTTTCTACGTTGTACGGCTTCTGCAGGAAGAAATCGGCTCCGAACTGGAAGGCGCGCTGTTTTTCCACCTGATAGGACTTGCCTGAAACTACGATTATCTTGATATTCTTTAAAGCGGGGTCGTTCTTCACGGCCTTACAGATGTCCATGCCGGTTATGCCGGGCATCATGATGTCGGTGACTATCAGACGGGGCATCTGGGCTTTGATAGTGGGGAGGGCTTCAAGCGAGTCCTGGACCAGCGTGACAGTATAGCCCGCGTCGACCAGAAGGTCGCGCGAAAGTTCTCCCACCATGGGGTCGTCGTCTATGATAATTATGTCCGGATTTGCCATTTTATTTTCTGCCGTACAAGGCTGTTGCGGCGCTTATTTACTATAATACATTATACATTTTACGGCGTTAAGGAAATATTGCGGCGGTATTAAATATTAAAATGGCGGCGGGCCGCATAACGGAAATTTATGATGAGAATTATAGCCGGCACGCACCGGGGCAGAAGTATTTTTTCAATCCCGCGCGACAAGTTCGTTAAGCCTATTTCAGGCCGCATACGGCAGTCCCTCTTCGATATCCTGCGCCCCTATGTTACCGGCTCGACGTTCCTCGACCTGTACGCCGGCACGGGGGCCGTGGGGCTGGAGGCGCTTTCCCGCGGGGCGGCCAAGGCCGTGTTCGTGGAGAAGGACGGGCTGTGCATGAAGACCATCGAGAGGAACATCGCGCACCTGGGCTTCGCCGAACAGGCGAAGGCGCTGAAGGCCGACGTGCTCTCCGGAGTAAAATGGCTGGAGCATTTCTCGGATTACAAGGGCTACGATATAGTTTTCATGGGGCCCCCTTACCGCACCGAGGAAAATCTGCCGCTCTTCTACAGCATGGAAACGCTGAAGCTGCTGGCCGAGGCCGGCATAACTTCCCCGACGGCGCTCATCGTGGTGCAGCACCATAAAAAGGAAGAGGTTTCGGCCCCGCCAGGCCTTGAGCATGTCCGCCGTGAAAAATACGGCGACACCGACGTGGATTTCTTCCGGCCGGCAAAACAATGATCTTCGACCCCTTCGAATTGAATTACAGCAAGATCCGCGCGTACCTGGACTGCCCGTTCCTCTACCGCTATATTTACGCTGAAAGGCGCTTCACGCCGCCCACGTCGTTCTCGTCGCTGGGACTTTCGGTGCACAGGGCGCTGGCCCGCTATCACGCGGCTCCCGGGGGGGACCTGAGCGACCTGCTGGCGCATTATGAGGACGCCTGGCTGCATCAGGGTTACGCCACCCCCCAGGAGAGCATGGAGTTCTATAACCGGGGCGCGCGGGTGCTGGAGGACTGGTGGCTTCACTTCCAGGCAAATCCGGCGCAGGTCATGTACTCCGAGAAAAGTTTCGAGTTCCCGTTCGAGAAGTGGAGAATTAAAGGCACCATCGACAGGGTCGACCGCATGCCCGGCGGGCTTGTGGAGCTTATCGACTATAAGATGGGGTTCGAAGGAAAGACAGGCGGGGATGTGGCCGGCAGCCTGCAGCTTTCTCTTTATGCGATAGGCCTCTCCCGGGCGCTTAAGCTGAAGGTGGGGGCCATAGCCTACTTTGTCCTCACCGGGCCCGCTAAAATTTCCGTGCCCTACGACCCTTCTGCCGAAGAGGCCACGCTTAACCTGGTGCGCGAGACAGGGGAAAAGATACTGGCGCTGGACCTCTCCCGCAAGGGCAAATGCGCGCGCTGCCCCATCAGAAAGCTCTGCCCGGAATCGGAGGCCCAGGAGGCCCCGCCCGAAGGGAGTTAATTTGTTTTTTGTTCCTGCTGGTGCGGCAGGTTTTTAGTCTCGCGGTAGATCTGCAGGAAGACAGTAACGCAGGAGATAAGCAGCGGGCCCAGCAAAAGGCCGAGCGGACCGTAGACCTTCATCCCGCCGAAAATGCCCAGGAAAAGAAGGAAGATAGGCAGCCTGGCGCCCTTGCCTATAAGTATCGGGCGCAGAACGTTGTCCAGCAGCCCTACCACGACCGCGCCCCAGAGCAGCACGAACAGCCCGATCTTCATCCCTTTCCAGAAGAACATGGCGGCCGAGAGGGGCAGCCAGATCAGGCTGGTTCCGACGAACGGCACGAGCGCCGCGAAAGAGGTCAGTACGCCGAACAGCGCCGGGGCGGGGACGCCGGCCAGCCAGTAGCCCAGCGCGCCCGTAAGCCCCTGGAACGCAGCCGTCAGCAGGAGGCCGCGGACCACGGCCATCGTGGTGGTATAGAGCTGGTGCGCTATGCGGTGCTTGTACTCCTGGTCCATGGGCAGGATGTCTATCAGCCAGCTCAGGAAGCGCTCTCCGTCGCGGAAAAAGACGAAGAGCGTGATTATCATCACTACGAAACTCACCAGGAAGAAGAAAATATTCCTGAAGATCACGGTGCCCGAGCTTGTAATATTCTCCTGGATGGTCTTAAGATTTCCGGTAACGATATCGCCCAGGTCGAGGTCCCAGTAGGCCTTCAGCCTTTCCGGCAGCTGGACCTGCAGGTCCAGCTGGGAGATGTTGGCGAGCCACTGGTTGGTTTTGGGGTACAGCGCCCGCGACTCCTGCAGGAGCAGCCAGCCGAAAACCAGCATTGGCAGCACTACGGTCAGCACGGCCGTCAGGGTGGAGAAGGCGGCCGCGACGGTGCGGTTCTCTATCACGCGCCGGCGCGTCCAGAGATTCAGCGGGTAGAAGATCAGCGCCAGCGTGGCGGACACCAGTATCGCCCCGGTAAACGGGGACAGGATGCGCAGGAGCTGGTAAAGCAGGAACAGCAGTATCCCGAAAAAGAAAAAGTTGAAGAGCTGCGCTTTGTCGAACCGCAGCAGTTTGGGGAGCGGAGGGGTGCCGTTCATAAGGTAATTATACTATAGATGAGCGGCGGCGGCAGGGAGGGAAATAATTAATACCGCTTCCTCTTGCGCTTTATGGCTAAAGTTGTTTTAATGTAGTAGGGAATTATGAAAAATTATTTTAGAGCGCTGGACCGGGGAGAGGTAACCAGTTTCTCGCGCAACTCCTACGACCGGGTATTCGCGGTCTTCATGATCGCGCTCGCTTATTTTTACCGCGATAACCCGCAGATAGTCTATCCGCGCATACTTTATTTTTTCCTGCTGCTGCTGGGCTCCAACTTTCTTTTCAACTACCTCCTGAGGCGCCGCTCCTCGGTGAACCTCTGGCTGATAGATCTGATCCTGCTGGTCAATTTCTGGGTGATAACCGGCGTGCTTTACTATTCCGGCCGCGGGGCCTCCTATTTCTGGGTGCTTTACCTGCTGCCGGTTTTCGCGGCGTCGCTGATGGCCAGCTTCAAGGACGCGGCGGGGATGGTGCTCCTGTGCGCGATGTCCATAACGGTAATGTCCCTGCCGATCACCGGTGAAGACCTGGCCGTGCTGCTGTCTTTGGCCGTTAAAATAGGAGTCCTGTCTTTCTCCGGCGGGGTCGTCTATAACACCGCCCAGTCCCGGAAAAGAGCGGAAGCGGGCCTGGCCTCCAAGCGCGTACAGGTGGAGTTGCTGGAAAAAAAAGTCACCGAGACCGAAAGCGAGATAGTCAAGACCGCCTCCGCCGGCGAGGTGGGGACGCTGGTGAGCGGGGTCATGCACGATCTGGGCAACGCTATCTCGGTGATAATGCTGAGCGCCGAACTGGCCGTTACGGAGGAAAAACCGGATAAGAAGGACCTGGAGCGCGTACTTAAGGGCGCCAGGTACGCTAAAAGTCTGCTTTCCGCCGCGCTCAGCATCGTGCGCGGCCAGGAATACACTTTCGAGCTGCTGCAGCTTAAGGAGCTGGCCGAAAGCGCGGCCCTGCTGGTAGATTTTACGGCCAGGAAAAAGAATGTCGCCGTGGAGCTGTCTTTCCCGGGCGGACTTCCGCAGCTGCGCATGAGCAGAGTGCACATCGAGCGGGTTTTCATAAACGCGCTCTCAAATTCACTGTCTTTCGTTCCGGAGGGGGGTGCGATCAAGGTTTTGGCCAGAGCCGAAGGCGACTGGGTAATGGCGGAGATCTCCGATAACGGCCCGGGCTTCCCGGAGAAGTTGCTTAAGGAAGGGGTGAAAGTTTTCGGCACCACGCGCAAGGAGAAGGGCGGCACCGGTCTGGGTCTTTTTGTCTGCGAACAGATAGTGCTGCGCCACGGGGGGGGTATGCGCCTGGACAACCAGCCCGGCGGCGGGGCGAGGATAACTATCTCTCTTCCGGTCGGCAAGCAAAACGTCAATTAGCGGGTTCAGCCGTTTCTAAGCCCGCGAACCGCCGCATCATTTCCAAAAATAAAAGAATACCGCTCCACCGAGGATTACCCTGTAGACGAGGAAAGGGGTAAGCGTATTCTTTTTAAGCCAGGCCATTAAAAAGCCTATGACGGCCAAGCCCGCCAGGAAGGAGGCGAGCAGGCCGGAGGCGAAGGCCGCGTCGAGGTGTTCAGGCGAGATCTTGCGGGCTTCCAGCAGGGCGGCTCCAAGTATGACGGGGGTGCCCAGCAGGAAGGACAGGCGCGCCGCCGCGCCCCGCTTGTAGCCGAGAAAAAGGGCCGCCATCAGGGTCATGCCGGCGCGCGAAGCCCCGGGCATTATAGCTATAGCCTGGGCCAGGCCTATCAGCAGGGCGTGTTTCAGCGAGAAAGATCCCTCCTCCAGCGTCTGCGCCGGCTTGCGGTCGGCCAGATAAATAAAGACCGAGAAGAAGAGCAGGTTGAAGCCTATCCAGAGCGGGTCTCTGAATACGGTTTCCGCCGGGCCGTTAAGGAATAAGCCGGCCAGGCCCGCCGGCGCCGAGCCGGCCGCCAGCAGCCACAGCAAACGGCCTTCCTTTTCCGACGGGCGCTTTAGGGCGTCCGAAAATATCTTAAGCCAGTCCCGCCAGAAATAAGCCAGCACCGCCAGCAGCGTGCCCAGATGCAGCATGACGTCGTAGGCGAGTCCCTGGTAGGGCCAGCCGAAAACGCGCGGCGCAAGCGCCAGATGGGCGGAGCTCGAGACAGGCAGGAACTCCCCCGCGCCCTGCAGCACTCCCAGTATAACCGCCTGTAATTCAGTCATGAACCTGCACCTCCGTGCCCGGGTAATAATGCCGCAAGATCTCGCGGTATTTAAAGCCTGTGCGCGCCATGCCCTCGGCGCCCCACTGGCACATGCCTACGCCGTGCCCGCTGCCGACCCCGTCGAGCAGGATATAATCCTTGCCGGCGAGCACTTTAAAAAAAGAGCTTCTGACGGCCTGCCAGCCGGCTCTGCGGCCTATGCCGTGGTAAAACTCCGTGGCCGGGATCCTGACGCGGCGCCGCTGCGTGTAAAGCTCGACTTCCGCCGCCCTGCCCGAAACGCCCCAGGCGCTGATCCTCATTCCGCCCGCCGCCTCGTCAGGGGCCAGCCAGCCCGCCTGGCGGCCCAGGCGCGTGAGCCCGGTAAAATAAATTTTTGTTTTCCACCTGAAGCCCGGGGCGATGGCGCAGTAGGGGCTGCCCGGCGGGCCGTCGCGCACTGAGATAAGGTAAGGCTTGGACTCAAAGGGCCAGACGTAGGTCATGGTCTCGGTGCGGCCGCCGCAGACGGAATGGTAAAAAGCGGCGGCCGGCTCGCCCTTGTATAGCAGCATCTCCCCGCGCGTGGCGTCGGAGGCGGCCAGGGCTTTGGCGCTGATCTTCCCCAGGCCGCTGTAAAGCTGGCAATGGGTAGAGTCACACATATTATAGCCTTCGCCGAGGTGGTTCTTTAAATACTTTACAGTATAGGTGCGGGCCGCCACCGCCTGCGCCTTGTAGGCTTCCGGGTGGGACAGGTCGCCGGCCTCGCCTGTTACCACCCCGGCCAGATAGGTTTCCAGCGGGACGGTGTTTATTATTTTCAGCAGGCTCTTTTCGGCGGTAAAAGTCAATTCCCCGCGGTAGAGCCTGCGGGGGAGGCCTTTGCCGGAAAGCCAGACCGCGCCGCTGACGGCGAGGCTTTTTGACGGTCCGGCTTTGAGCGCCCCGTCGAGAGAGACCGAGGAGCCGCGGGCGGAGGCGCGGGCCGGTCCCCCGAGCGGCCGGCCTCCCGCGGAGACCGCGCCGTCGTCAGGCTCAAGCGTGACCGAGGAGGTTTTATGGAGAGAATAGACGCGCACGGTTATCTGCCGGCCGGCCGCCCGGGTTTCCGGCGCCGCATAACAGACGGCCAAAAGCAAAAGCAGCGGAAAAGCTTTCAACGGCTTTTGTCCTCGGGCCAGGGGGGGGTGTAAAATTCCACGAGGGTGCCGGAGCCGGGCCCTTTGGCGGGCTTAAGGCGGACGAACCCCGCGGGGGAAAGGTCAAAGCCGTCCCTGCCGAGTAAAAAACCGGCGAGGGCGCCGATCAGGGGCTGATGTCCTACCAGCAGAACGCGGGACTCCTCCGGAGAGAGCCGCGGCAGCAGGTCCAGCAGGTCCTGGAGCTGGCCGTCGCTGAGAGCGGTATCCGTCCGGCGCGAGGCGTTGGGAAAGACGCCGGCCGCGATCGCGGCGGTGCGGTCGGCCCTGAGGAAAGGGCTGGAGATTATGAAGTCGGGAACGAAACCGGAGGTTTTAAGGTGCAGGGAAGTTTCAAGCGCCTCTTTTTCCCCAAGCGGTGAAAGCGGGCGCTCCGAATCCGAAGGCACTCCCGCCTCGTGCGCCGAAAAAGCGTGTCCATGCCTCATCAACACTATTTCCGTCATACCTATATTTTACAATACTTGGGCAGCGCCCCGCTTGCCTGCCGGCGGGCCGCCGTCTTTCACGCGGGGAGGGAGGGCCCGCGCTTATTAATTCTTCTTATCCCGGCAGCGGTTACCGCTTTACTGCCGTGCAGGTCCGTTTATTGCGCGCCCCGCCTGTCACCGGGGCGCAAAGTATTAGAATACCTAATAGCCGCCCGCTGTTCCGGTTCTTCCCCGGCTTTATGCGGGGATATTTTCGGATAAAGTTAAATATAATATAGGTACATTGTTCGTTAATTTGAAAACGGAGGTCAACAGGGTGAATTACCACATACTGAAAAAAGACGAGCTTGACGGGTTCATAAAAAAACTCGCAGGCAAAATGAAAGTCTGCGCCCCCGTAGCCAAAGGGCACAATAACTTCGCTTTCGAGGAAGTTACTTCCGCCGGCGGGATAGCCCTGAGTTATATTCCGACGATACTTCCTCCCAAGAAATATTTCATGCCTCCCCGGGAAAAGCTGCTTGACTTCGATATCTCGGAGGGAAAGCCGAAGGACACGGCCTCCCTGGAGGCCGGGGAAACAGCCATTTTCGGAGTGCACACCTGCGACCTGGCCGGCATCCAGTGCCTGAACATGGTTTTTTCCGAAAGGCCCCGCGACTATAACTATCTGCTCCGCAAAGAAAAGGTCTTTATAATAGGCCTGGAGTGCGGCGGTTACTGCGACGAACACGCCAGCTGCGCGCTTGTAGGCAACCATTATCCCAACGGCGGCTACGACCTGTTCTTCACCGACCTGGGCGACCGCTTCATCATACACGTCAACACCCAGAAGGGCGAGGAACTGGTGGAGAGCTTTTGCCTGGCGAAGGCCGCCTCCGCAGACATGATCGCGCTCGATAAGGTGCGCGAGGGTAAAAAGGCGGTCTTTAAGAACGAGATAGGAGTGGAGCCCGGGAAGCTGCCCGAGATCTTCGCCAAGGGGATGGAGAAGAAGGTCTGGCACGACATCGGCGAGCGCTGCGTTTCCTGCGGCAACTGCACCAATGTCTGCCCCACCTGCTACTGCTTCGACATGGCCGACACTATCAACCTGGACATGAAGACCGGCTTCCGCACCCGCACCTGGGATTCCTGCCAGTTCGAGACTTTCGCCGCGGTGGCCGGCGGAGAGAACTTCCGCGAGGAGCGGGCGCACCGCCAGCGCCACCGTCTCTACCGCAAGTTCAAGTATCCGCTGGATAAGTTCTACCGCGCTTTCTGCACCGGCTGCGGCCGCTGCACCCGCGCCTGCATGGCCAAAATAAACCTGAAGGACACCCTGAAGGCCCTGGCCGCCGAGAGCAAATAAATAGGAGATTTATGACCGAGGAAATAAAGAATTCCAACTGGAAGCTCCGCAAGGGGCAGATCATAGCCGCGAAGCAGATGACGGCCTCCGAAAAATGGTTCGACATAAAGCTCGAGGACGGCGATCTGGACCACGAGCCCGGGCAGTTCGTGCAGGTGGAGCTGTACGGGATAGGCGAAGCGCCCATTTCCGTCTGCTCCAGCCCGACGAAGCGCGGCTCCTTCGAACTGACAGTGCGGGCCGCCGGCCGGCTCACGAAATATATGCACGGGCTGGGCAAAGGCGACTGGGTCGGCATACGGGGCCCGTTCGGCAAGCCCTTCCCGGTAAAGCTGATGACCGGCAACGACCTGCTGTTCGTGGCGGGCGGGCTGGGCATCGCGCCGCTGCGCTCGCTGATCAATTACGTCATGTACAACCGGCGCGAGTTCGGAAAGACGGATATCCTGCTGGGCTGCAAGACCCCGGCCGACATGCTCTTCGGCGACGAGATAGCCGGGTGGCAGAAGCGCCTGGACGTTAATTTCTCCTGCACCATCGACCGCAGCGCCCCGGACTGGAAAGGCAATGTGGGCCTTATAACCAGCCTTATTCCCGGCGTGAGCATAATTCCGGAAAAGACCTTCGCGGTGGTGGTCGGCCCGCCTATAATGTATAAGTTCGTCATAGCCGAACTGCTCAAGAAGGGCCTGCCGGAGCGCCAGATAATACTCTCGCTCGAGCGGCACATGAAATGCGGCATGGGGAAATGCGGTCACTGCCAGATAGACCACCCCAAGAACTACTACTGCTGCAAAGACGGCCCCACCTTCACCTACGAAGAGGTGAAGGAAGCGAAGAAACTTTAATACGGAGAAAAATGATGAAAACAGAGAACGACCCCGTAACGATCGCCGCCAAACCTAAGGTGGCTTTCTTTGACTTCGCCTGCTGCGAAGGCTGCCAGCTGCAGGTGGCCAACATCGGCGAGACCCTCCTCGACGTCCTCGGCGCCATCGACGTGGTGGAGTTCCGCGAGGTGATGAGCGAGAAGTACGACAAGGATTACGACGTAGTGATAATAGAGGGGTCGATAACCGACCACCACGCCGAGGAGCGCATAAAAAAGATACGCGCCCGCGCCAAAGTGCTGATAGCCTACGGCGCCTGCGCGGCCACGGGCGGCGTGAACGGGATGAAGAATTCCTTCGACCTCGACGAGATCCGCAAAAGCGTCTACGGCGACGATTACAAGCTGTTCGACAGCACGCCCACCAGGCCCCTGCACCAGGTGGTGAAGGTGGACTACACCATAAACGGCTGCCCCATCTACCCGCCGGAACTGATAGAGGTTTTAAAGTGCGCCCTGCGCGGGCTGCCTTATACCGTGCCCGACAATCCGGTCTGCGCGGAGTGCAAGCTTAACGAGAACGTCTGCATGTACGAGCGCGGAGTGGCCTGCCTCGGCCCCTGGACCAAGGCCGGCTGCAATTCCTGGTGCGTCAATAACGGCAATATCTGCTACGGCTGCCGCGGCGAGGTGAAGAACCCCGCGAAGAACGCCAACGACGTCATCGGCAAATACAACCTTAAGCCCGAACTTATAAAGAACAAGTTCGATATGTACAACAAATGCAAGGAGGCCGACACCAATGGCAACCGAAAATAAGAATCTGGAGATCAAGGTCGAATACCTCACCCGCGTCGAGGGCCACGGCAACATAGTGGTCAACGTCAAGGACGGCAAGATAGAAAAATGCGAATTCCACGTGGTGGAATCGCCCCGCCTGTTCGAAGGGATGCTCCGCGGCCGCTCGATATTCGAGGCCCAGCACATCACCTCCCGTATCTGCGGCATCTGCTCCTGCGGGCATTCGCTGGCTTCCATACAGGCGGCGGAAGACGCGCTGGGCGTAGTGCCCACCGCGCAGACCATAAAGCTGCGCAAGCTCCTGCTGGACTACGAGTTCCTCGACAGCCACCTGCTGCATATCTACCTGCTGGCGGCCCCCGACATTTTAGGCGTGCCCTCCTTTGTGCCGCTCATAGCCACGCATAATACGGTCGTGCGCCGCGCGCTGCGCATGAAGAAAGCCGCCAACGACGTCTGCGACATCCTCGTCGGCCGCCATGTGCACCCGATAAGCGCCATCGTGGGCGGTTTCACCAAGCTGCCGAGCCCGAAAGATATCGACGCGCAGATAAAGATACTGGAAAGCATGGCTGAAGACCTGGGCGAGACTCTCGCCCTGTGCAAGACTCTCAAGTTCCCGGACTTCCACCGCGAAACCGAGTACGTAGGCCTGGTTTCCGACGACGGAGAATATCCGCTCCTTATGGGGGATATCGGCTCCACCGACGGCAAGCGCTTTAAGAAGGTCGATTACAAGAAGGCTACCAACGAGTTCATCGACCCGCGCAGTTCCGCCAAGTTCACTAAGCTCTCCCGGGAGAGCTTCTTCGTGGGCGCGCTCGCCCGCTTCAACCTTAACGCCGACAAGCTGCACCCGCAGGCCAAGGCCGTCGCGGCGGCCCTGGGCTTCAAGCCGGTCTGCCACAACCCCTACCTTAACACCGTGGCCCAGCTGATAGAGACGGTGCACTGCTACTACCACGCCCTGGATATTCTCAAGGACCTGAAGAAGAACGGCCTGGACTATAAGCAGGCGGTGACCGTGGGCGTCAACGAGAAAGGCGTGGTGCCGGTGCGCGCCGGCAACGGCGTGGGAGCGGTGGAAGTGCCCCGCGGCATACTCTACCACAACTACGAGACCGACGCGGCCGGCCTGATAAAGCAGGCTAACTGCATCATCCCGACCAACCAGAATATCAACAACATAGAGTACGACTTCGCGAAGCTCCTGCCCGAGATCCTGGCGCTGCCGAAGGACACCATACGCCTGCGGCTGGAGATGCTGGTGCGGGCTTACGACCCCTGCATTTCGTGCTCGACCCATTACCTTGATGTTAAATTCGTGGACTGACGAGGTAAAGGCCGCGCTGGCCCCGAAGGGCCGGACGCTGGTGATAACGCTGGGAAGCATCTTAAGGGCCGACGATGGCGTCGGCCCTTACGTTTGCGCCATGGTAAAATTCAGCCGCCCTGAGCTGCGGCTGCTGGACGCCGGGACCACTCCGGAGAATATCGCCCAGACCGCCATAGACTGGAAGCCCGATAAAATAATCCTCGTAGACGCGGCCCATTTCGGGGGCGCGGCGGGGGAGGTCCGCGTGATCCCGCTGGAGGCTATAAACAGGCAGACGGTGCTTTCCACCCACAGCTTCCCGCTCTCGGTCACTTTTTCGATCGTAAAAGAAGATACCGGCGCCGAGCTGGTGGTAGTGGGCGTGCAGGCCGGATCCCTTGATTACAGGGAGGGTCTTTCCCCTGAAGTTCAAGAAACCGCTTCTAAACTGGCCGAACATTTTAATAAGATAGATGGGCACCCGCTCTGACCGGGAGCCGGGACAGGGAGAATTAATGTCAATCTTTCAGGTTAAATCCGTAGAAGAAATAATGGCCGAGTCACATGAACGGGGCCATAAGCTGCCCAGGGTTCTTGGCTCGTTCGACGTGACCATGATAGGCATAGGGGCCATCATCGGCGCCGGCATTTTCGCCATGCTGGGCGAGGCGGCCGTTAAAGGCGGCGCAGGCCCCTCCCTTATAATCTCCATCATACTCACGGCTATAGCCTGCGGCTTCGCCGCTCTGTGTTACGCGGAGCTCGCCGCTATGGTGCCTATTTCCGGCAGCGCCTATACCTACGCCTACGCGACCATGGGGGAGCTGGTGGCCTGGATAATCGGCTGGGACCTGATCCTGGAATACGCCATAGGCAATGTGGCGGTCGCCATCAGCTGGTCGGGCTATTTCAACGATTTCTTGCGCAGCGCTTTCGGGTTCGGCATCCCGCTGTGGCTGAGGATGGATTATCATACCTTCCTTAAATCCGGCGCCGATATCGCCTCCGTGCCGCATCTCTTCGGCTTCCCGGTGGTCTGCAACCTGCTGGCGGTTTCGATAGTCGCTTTTTTAACCTGGCTGCTGGTAATCGGCATCAAGGAGAGCACGAGGTTCAATTCCGTGATGGTAACGGTTAAGCTTCTGGTTCTGGCGGTCTTCGTGTGCGTAGGAATATATTATTTCGACCCCAAGAATTGGGTTCCTTTCGCTCCGGGCGGCTGGAAGGGCATCCAGGTAGGAGCGGCCTACATCTTTTTCGCCTATATAGGCTTTGACGCGGTATCTACGGTGGCCGAGGAGACGCGCGACCCCCAGAAGAATATGCCCATAGGCATAATAGGTTCGCTCATTATCTGCACCTTCGTCTACATTCTGGTGACGGTGGCGCTGACGGGCATGATGCCTTTCACTGAAATGAAGGACAAAATAGCGGAGCCGCTGGTAGCCGGCCTCCAGTACAACCACGCGGGCCGCTGGCTGATAGGGCTGGTCTCCCTTGGCGCCGTGGCCGCCAACACGGCCGTCCTGCTCGTCTTTCAGATGGGGCAGCCCCGGATATTCTTCTCCATGAGCCGCGACGGACTGCTGCCCCAGTATTTCGCCAGGGTGCACCCGAAATACAAAACACCGCATATCACTACGATCTGGACCGGTATTTTCGTGGCCGTCTTCTCGTCGTTCTTCAGTCTGGACGTGATGGCCGAGCTCTGCAATATCGGCACTCTTTTCGCTTTCATCGTAGTGTGTGCCGGTGTTATCGTGCTGCGCGTGAAAGACCCCGACCGCCCCAGGCCGTTCAGAGTGCCGGGGGGATATGTGACGCCGGCTCTCGGCATATTTTTCTGCGTGTTCCTGATGCTGGGCCTAGGGTTCATGACCTGGCTGCGGTTCATTATCTGGCTGGCCGCCGGGCTGGTCATATATATATTCTACGGCTACAATAATTCCCGCCTTCGCACCGGAGACCTGGCGCTTAACAAGGAAACCCCGGGCCATAAAAAATAATGCTTTTCTGATTCCGTAGTTCAGCGCGGTTTGATAAGGAGAACTTATGCTTGATAAAATGAAGCAGCTTTGGGAAATGAAGACCAAGATGGACGAGATAAAGAAGGAACTGGACACCCTGCTGCTGGCCAGCGAGGACAGCCTGGTGAAGGTCAGCATCACCGGCTCGCAGGAGATCAAAGGCGTCGAGATAAAGTGCGACCTGGCCTCCGTCAATAAGGCCAAGCTTGAGGCCGCCCTCTCCGAGACCATCAACCGCGCGGTGCGCGAAAGCCAGAAGGCCGCCGCGCAGAAGATGAGCGCGCTGGGGGGGATCCCCGGGCTTTCTTAAGGAATAGATATCAAATAAAGAGCCCGGCTTCACAGGCCGGGTTCTTCATTTTGCGAGGAGTATTGGGCCGCGAGATGCTCAGTCGGGGTGGCAAGGGTATGGGCCCGGCGGGCACCGGGTCGGCCACACCGTGGCCGCCCTCCTCACCCAGCCGCCGCGCTCCCGCACGCGGCGCCTTCCGTGAGGGCCCGCCGACCCCATGCCCTTGCCGCCCCTCAGTATGTATTGAACGACGCTGCTATATACGTGAAGTCTGGGCGGAGACCGTGGGGATCGGGTCAGCAAAAGCCGCCGGAGGCCTGAGCTTGCGTAAGCGCGAAGGCCGAGGCAGGCAGGCGCGCGCACGGTGTGCGCGACGCCGGTTTTGATGACCCGATCCCCACGGTAGGCCGCCCAGCCGTCCGTCAGTATGTAATACTTTCCCGCGGGCGCCGTATTTATTAGTATAGAGAGAATGCAGGGCACGGACTTATGAATTTTACCGAACTTTACGACCGCTTTTTCAACAGGGTCTATAATTACGTGCGCTACCATGTCAGGCTCCCGGACGAGACGGATGACGTTACGGGAAGGATCTTTGAAGCCGCGCTGCGCGGGTTTGAAACTTACGACGCGGCGCGCGCGCCGGTCCAGGCCTGGCTTTTTACCATAGCGCGGAACGCGGTAATAGACTGGGCCAGGGCCCGGAACCGCCGGAACGAGGTCTCGCTGGAGGACGCCGCGGAACAGGCGGGCGCGGAACCCCGGGCGGAAGAGGTCCTGGAAAGGAAAGACGAAGCGCGTCTGCTCCTAGAAGCCGTGGCGGCCCTCGATGAACGTTCGAGGGATATCATAGCCCTGAAATTCAGCTCCGGCATGACCAACCGGGATATAGCGCTGCTGACCGGGCTTGGCGAGAGCAACGTGGGGATAGTGATCTACAGGGCGGTAAAGAAAATGCAGGCTGACATAGAGAGCAAAAGAAAGTTATGAACGAGCAGATGATCTCGGAACTTTTTAACGCCGAACTGGACGCCCTCCTGCGGAGCGGAAAGGAGCGGTCCTTCCTCCCGGACCCCGGCGCTATTGCGCTGGCCGCTGAGCTGGCCCGCGCTGATTTCAGCGGACAGTCCCTTATAAAGGAAAGTCTGCGGGCGCGCCTTAATGGCGAAGAGACCGTCGGTTTTTTTGAAAAACTGCGCGCGCTGTTCTCTGCTAACTACGCCCGCGCGGCGCTGGCCGCCGCCGTACTGGCAATAGCGCTGCTGCCGCTGGCACGGAGACACGCCGGACGCGCTCCGGAAGTCCCGGCCCCTCCGGCGATAGCCGGCCGGCCCTTCCAGGCGCGCGCGCCGTTCTCCCGGCTCCCCGCGGCGCCGGAGCCCTCGGTTGGCGGGCCTGCCGGCGGGTTTTTCGCTTCCATCCCGATGGCCGCGCTGGAGGCCGAGCCGCTTAAGGATTTTCCGATAGCTTCGGCCGGGGCCGGGTCCCCGGTAGTCCTGGCCGCGGGCCGGGAGGTAAAGCTGGAGAACGGCTCCGGCCTGGTATTTGAAACCGGGAGCGGCGTCTTCATTCTTGAAAGGCGCGTTATCAACCCCGAGGATATTTTTGAGCGCAGGGTACTTTGAGCGGGCGGAACGAAAGGAGGCCTTATGAAAACAATTAAACTCGCGATAGTGTGCGCGGCCGTGCTGACGGCGCCGGCGGCGCCGCGCGCGGCAGGAGCGGGCCCGGCGGAGCCGGCGGCGGTTTCCACCGGGACCCCGGCGGTGTCCGCCGCCGTTTCTCCCCCGGACCGGGCGGCGCCGCCCGTGGCGCTGGCGCATGGCTACAGGGCAACTTCCCTCCCTCTGGGCGGTGATCAGCTCCTTTATGTCAGGAAAGGCGACCGCGTCGACGTGCTGGTCACCTTCGACGCCGTGATGCAGAGCGAGGATAAAACGGAGCGCAAGGAGAAGATCACCTCGACCATCCTGCAGAACATCATAGTGCTGAACGTGAGCAGGCCCGCGAAGGTGGACGACCTCGGGGCGGTGGAGCTCCTGCTCAACCCCGTCGAGGCCCAGTACGCGGCCCTGGCCCTGGGCCAGGGGAATATCCACATAAGCGTGCGCGCTTTCGGCGATACGGAACTGCACCCGATGGAGATGGCCAGCTTCCGCAAGCTGATAAAATAATCAAGGGCCCGAGGAGGACTTATGAAGATCAGGATAATTATTCTCATGCTGTCGGCCCTGCTGGCCGCCCCCGCGGCGGGATACTGCGCCGCCCTCACCGCCGAAGAGGTGAACTGCGCGACGGAGGATATGCAGGTGCTTTATTACTACCTGGCGCCCGAGCCCGGCAAGACCGTGACGGAGCGTCCCACCAAATGCCACGGCGCGCAGGCCACGCTTAAGATGCCTGGCTGGCTTGAAAAAGATCTGCCGGCCATGCGCGAGCGGAAGGTCTGGACGGACCCGGAGGAGGGGAAGCTGAGCGAAGCCGGGCTCTGGCAGACGGCGTTCTCCATCCTTTACGAGCTGGCCGCTACGACTAAAAAAACGCTGCCTCCGTCGGAGGGGGGGGCGGGAGCGCCTCTTTCCGCCCTTGAGGCGCAGTATAACGATATGCGCCTGCGCTTCATCATGAGCCTCGACCGCATCACCAGGGCGGAGCTGGAGGGCTCCTTCGGCGGCAGGGGAACGGCTCTCCTCGCCACAATGAATACCGTCATTGAGCGCCTGGACGCCATGACCCGCGCCGTAGAGAAAGGCGACCAGGAGGCCTTCAATAAGAGCGCCTCCGGAGGGCTGAAGCTCAGCCGCGAGGTATTCGCGCAGCTGTTCGAAGCGCCGCGGGCCGCTCCCGGCGGGAAATTCAAGCCGAAATACACTCCGGAGGCGCGGCTGCTCCCGGGGTACAGGGGGGTAAGTGTGAAGGTTGCCGGCTCGCAGGCGCTGTTCCTCGAGAGCGGGGACAGGGTGGATATGCTCGTGACTTTCGACGCGCAGATGGGCTCCGGCACCAAAGATAAGGTCACAGCCACCATACTGCAGAACGTGGTCGTAGTAAAGGTGCACAGGCCGGAGACAGCGGCCGGGACCGGCGTGGTGCAGCTCCTCTGTAATCCCAATGAGGCGCAGTACGCGGCGCTCAGCTTCGCGCAGGCCGGCAATATAGTCCTGGTGCGGCGCGCGGCCGGGGATATGGAGATGCGTCCGATGGAGATAGCGAGCTTCCGGAAGCTGTTCAAATAACAGCGGGACGCGGGAGGCCCGTCCTTCCGGGCGGGCTTTCCGGGCGGGAAAAGGCCGGGCTTATGAAAAGCGAGGCGGTAAAAAAACTGGCGCTGCTGCTCAGCCTCGCGCTGGGGCCTGTAAGCGCAGGCCTGGCCGCCGGGGAAAAAAAGCTGCCGGAGTTCCGGCTGAATTCCGTGAGAATTTCAAGTCTCCCGAACCTGCCGTGCGGTGAGATCCCTCCCGTCCCGCCGCCCACCGATACAGGCTATTATTCAAGGGCCAAAGCGGGCGGCGTGCGGCTGGACAGCGCCGTAACGGTGTTTATCTACGGCGAAGAGCAAAGGGCGGAGATAACTTTCCCCAGGGCGGAAGACGAAGAGGCGCGTTCGGGGTTCAGAGCTTCCCTTTTTATCAAATATTCAGGGCCCGGCTCAGCGCCCGCGCTGTCCTGGGCGGCCGTAGTCTGCTCAGGCCGGCACTACCTCGGGTATAAAGGCTCCAGTCTGCGGCTCCCTGATAAGACCGGGGATTTCGCCATTAAAGACGAAAACCTTTCCCTCGGGCCTCTGAAAACCCTGTTGGTCAAGACCCATCCCTGGGTTCTTCCGGCCCCCGGAAAGGACGGCTTCCGGGACCTGGACCGCCTATGCTCCGCTGATTTCCCCGGGAAAATGAAGGCTTACACGGTTAAAGCGCTTCCGCCTGAAGCGGGCGGTTTCAGCTTTAAATATGACCCGGTAAAAGATCAGCTGACGGTGAGCCGGAAGAAATGAGATAAAGCCGGATTTAAAAAACTTCGGTTGGGGCGGGTTAATTTATATAATTAGTGTATGCACGAATGGGCTCTGGCCGAATCTGTCATAAAAGCGGCGGTCGAACACGCCGGGAATGAAAAATTTAAAAAGCTTAATGAGACCGGCGTGGTCTTCGGCGAGCTGCAGGCGATAGATAAAGAGATCTTTACCTTTGCCCTGGAGGAGCTCCGCAAACAGTTCCCAGGCGCCGCGGCCTGTAAATTCAAGATAACAAAACAGCCGGCGGCTTTCCGCTGCAAGGCCTGCTCCCATGAGTTCCCCTTGAAAGGCCTGAAGAAAACAAAAGACGAAGCCGAGTTCATCCACTTCGTGCCCGAGATGGCGCACACTTTCCTGAAATGCCCCAAGTGCGGCAGCCCCGATTTTGAAATAGCCGCCGGGCGCGGCGTAAGCATCAGCTATATCAAGGGCGATAAATGAACCTCGACCCTCGCCCCTCCGTTATCGACGAACGCCTTAAGAACGTCAGGCGCATCATCGCCGTTACCGGCTGGAAGGGCGGTATCGGCAAAAGCGTTACGGCCTGCGCTCTGGCGCTGCTGCTGGCGAAAAAGGGTTATAAGACCGGCCTGTTCGACCTTGATTTCGCCGGGGCTTCCGATCATCTTATTCTGGGCGCCAAGGGCCTGTTCCCTAAAGAGGAAAAAGGCCTTGAGCCGCCGCTGCTGGAAGGGATCAAGTTCATGTCGGTGGTATTTTTTTCCGAGAACAAAGCCGTGCCGCTGCGCGGCGCCAATGTCTCCGACGCTATAATAGAATTGCTGGCCATAACGCAGTGGGGGGACTTGGACTTCCTGGTGCTGGACATGCCTCCCGGCATAAACGACGCGGCGCTGGACGTCATGCGCTTCGCGCGGAAGGCGGAAGTGCTGGCCGTTACCACGCCATCTTTGATAGCCCGCGACGTGCTGGCCCGCTCCCTGGAACTTTACCGGGGTCTTAAGGTCCCGGTGCTGGGCGTGGTTGAAAATATGTCGGAGGGGGGAAAGGCGAAGGGCGCGGCCGCGGTCATAAGGCGGGACAGCGGGCTTGAAAAAGCCCTGGGCCGCCCGGCGGCGCTGCTTAAGACCGCTTTCTCGGCCGACCTGGGCCGCGCGCTTAAACCGCTGGGGCTTTCCTGAGCCGCGCGGCGCTATCCTTATGACACAGAACGGCCCCGATACAAAAAATAAAGATCTGCTGAGGCGGCAGATCCTGTTGACGGGCTTTACGTCCCTCTTTGCGGCGCTTACTTGTTTCGTCGTTTGCTTCCCTTCCCTTAAGGCCGCAGCCTGCACAGCTCTCCTGGCTTCGGCCGGCTACTTCACCTATTACCTGCTATTTGACCGGATCTGCAAGACCTGTTATTACGAAATTGGAGTCACGGTGAGCGTGCTGGGAGTGCTCCTGCTCACCCTCGTGGTCCATTTAACCGGCGGTATAGTTTCCCCCCTTATCTTTTTTTACTTCTGTATTCTTATCTCGGAAGCGCTTTACGGGCTTGAAAATCCGATAACGCTCCCGGTGTCGCTGGCGGGTTACCTGCTGGTGGTGGCCGGGCAGTTTTCCGGATTTCTCCCTCAAACTAATTCCCGGGCTTCAGAAGTTTACGGCAGTCTGCCCGCCACTTTACTGATAGCCGCCGTGACGGCCTTTTATCTGGCGCAGACCCGCAGCACAGTGCATCGTATAATCGACAACCTGCGCGCCAAGCTTGAGCGGGAGGGGGCGGAGAAAGAGGTGCTGCTGCGGAAATTCTCCGAGCTTAACTCCGCGACGCCGATAGGCGTGATAGCCCATCGCATCGCGCACGACCTGCGCGGCCCCTTATCGTGCATCTCCGGCTATATACAGTGTGAAATGGCCAAGGTAAAAACCCCCGAAGATACGGAGCTGCTGGAAGATCTCAACTCAACCGTGACAGGCATGGCGGAATCCCTTCACGCCATAACGCGCTTCGGCAAGCCCGGAGGCCCGGCCTGCGAAAAAATCCCGCTCAGCGATTTTATGCACAACCTGCTGGCGATAATCGCCTTTTCCCCGCAGGCTAAGGGCGTAAAGTTCGAGACTTCGGCTCCGGAAAGCAAGGATTTGTCCGTGAACGCCTCGCGCATCGACCTGCAGCAGGCTTACTTCAATATAATTAAAAACGCGGTAGAGGCTGTCGGCGGAAATACCGGCGGGAAGAAGATAGAGATAGCCATAGAGCGGGAGGGAAAAGAGGTAAGGGTTTCAATTTCCGACAATGGTCCCGGCATCCCGGAAGAAGTGCTGAAGACGCTTTTTAATAATTCCGTTACCACCAAGAAGGACGGCACCGGGGTCGGGCTGCTTATAACGCGCGATCTGCTGATGCGCAACGACGGTGGGATAAAGCTGCACAACCGCGAGGGGGGCGGCCTTGCGGTTATAACCTCCATCCCCGCGGCCTGAGCATTAACTCTACAGGTATCGTTGCGGATTTAGTATTATAATTTTGTTGTCGCAGAAGGAACGGGGTGCGATTCCCCGGCTGCCCCGCAACGGTGATGCCTCAGGGCTAAGCCCGGTCTACTGCCAGCACGGACGGAAGCGTCCGGCATTCCGAGGGGGAGAGATAAAGCTCGACCTTTCGGCCGGGCTTTTTTAATATGGGACGCATAAATTTAAAAGATAATAAAATAGCGCCGGTTCTCGCCGCGCTGCCTTTTTTGATCATTGCCGCGGCTCTCCCTTTACAGGCCCGGCGCGTCGTTTCCCTGATGCCTTCCTATACCGAGATAATTTTCGAGCTGGGCGCGGGAAAAGACCTTGTCGGGGTCTCTAATTTTTGCAACTGGCCTCCCGCTGCCGCGAAAATAGAAAAGACCGGTGATTATCTGCGCCCGAATATAGAGAAGATCTATTCGCTTAAGCCCGACATCGTATTCGCCGGGGCCTGGGCCGATTCCTCCTCCTCGAAGCAGCTTTCCTCGCTTGGCGTTAAAGTGGTTTCTCTGCCGGAAGAAAAAAGCGCGGACGAAATTTTAGGGGCGGTGCGCCTAATAGCCGCCGAACTGGGAGTCAAACGGGCCGGAGAGAATCTCATCAAGAGGCTTTCAGCCCTTATGCCCGAAAAGCTTCCTGAAAAGCCGCTGAAGGTTTATCTGGAGGCGGATAGCGGCGGCTGGACCGCCGGGGGGCGGTCTTTTCTTTCCGACGCGGTGCGGCTGGCCGGAGGCAGGAATATTTTCGGGGGAGAAAAAAGAGGCTATTTCCAGGCCTCCTGGGAAGAGGTGCTGCTGCTGGACCCCGAAGCTGTCATACTGCTTTCGGGGACAAAGGAAGAATTCCTTGCGCGCCCGATGGCTAAGGACCTGGCAGCGGTAAAGGCCGGGCGCATTATAACCGGGCTGAACCGCGACGCTTTTTCCCGCCCCGGGCCCAGGCTTTTCAGCGAGATCAGAAAACTGGCCGCGTATCTCGATGACAAGAAATAAATCCCTGATATTTTTCGCGGCGCTCGCGGCCGCCTGCCTGTTCTCCCTCGCGGCCGGCCCCGCCGGCTGGTCGAGCGCGGACATCATCATTAACCTGCGGCTTCCCCGCACTTTGGCCGCACTGGCCGTCGGCGCGGGCCTGGGCCTTGCCGGCGCTCTTTTTCAGGGCGTGCTTAAGAATCCGCTCAGCGACCCCTATATACTCGGCACCTCGTCCGGCGCCACCGCCGCCGCGGTCTTCTGTTTTTTAGCCGGCATCGAAAGGACTTCGCCCGTGTTCTTCCTGGCCGTTTTTGCGGGGGCTTTCGGCGCCACTTTCCTCTCTTACTGGCTGGCGCGGCTGGCCGGGCGGCTGTCCGACGCCGCTCTGGTGCTGGCCGGCGTGGCCGTCAGCGCCTTCCTCTCCGCGCTGGTAATGCTTACCCTCACCTCGGCGCGCGAGCGGTCTTTTTCTCTTTTCTATTTTGTGCTGGGAGGCCTGTATTCGGTCCAGCCCGGAGTGCTTATCGCCTCGTCGCTGATCATACTGGCGGCCGGGGCGGTGGCCATGGCGCGCTGGCGCGCCCTCGACGCCATGGCGCTGGGCTCGGAAAACGCGTATCATCTGGGCGTAGACCCGGAGCGCGAGCGTATTTTGTTTTTTGCTCTGGCCTGCGCCGCCACCTCGGCGGCTGTGGCCATCGGCGGCACAATAGGCTTTGTGGGGCTGATGACGCCGCATATAATAAGGCGCATGACCGGGCCGTCCGCGCGCGTCCTGGTGCCGGCGGCGGCGCTGGGCGGGGCGGCCCTGCTTACCGCCGCGGACGCGGCGGGGCGCTCTTTCTTTTCTCCTTCGGAAATTCCGGCCGGGGTAGTGATGGCGCTGGCCGGCGCGCCTTTCTTCATGTGGCTGCTGTGGAAAAGCTCAAGGGGGAAGAACTGATGCCGGTCCTGAAGGTCACCGGGCTTACTTTTTCCTACGGGCCGCGACCGCTCATACAGGGCTTGTCGTTCGAGCTGCGCTCCGGGGATTTTATGTGCGTGCTCGGGCCCAACGGCTCGGGCAAATCCACGCTTCTGAAACTGCTTACGGGCTTTATGAAGGCGTCTTCCGGCTCCGTCAAGCTCGGGGGTAAAGAGGCAGCATTGATCGAGCCTGGGCGGCTGGCGCGCCTGGCGGCCTATGTGGCCAGCGAAACTTCCACCCCTTACGATTTTTCGGTCAGGGAGACGGTCCTGCTGGGGCGCACCGCCCGGGCGGGGTTCTGGCGCGGTTATCGCGCCGAGGACGGAGCGGCGGCCGGCCTGGCCATGGAGGAGACCGGGATAACGGCGCTGGCAGAGCGGTCCATAAACACGCTTTCAACCGGCGAGCGGCAGCTTGTCTTTATAGCTCAGGCGCTGGCGCAGGAAGCCGGCCTGCTGCTGCTGGACGAGCCTACCTCGCACCTGGACCTTAAATATAAGGCTGAGATCATGGCGCTGCTGGCGCGGCTGGGCCGGCGGGGGCTGGCGGTGGCGGCGGTGCTGCACGAGCCGGCGCTGGCGCGGCTGGGCTGCAATAAGGCGCTTCTCCTGAACGGGGGCGGCGCGTATTCTTTCGGCGCGGAGTCTGAAATGCTCTCCCCGGAGCGCCTGGCGGCCGCCTACGGCCTGCCGATCGATTCACCTCTCCTCCCTTAAATAAAAACGCGCCCTTTCGGACGCGTCTTTATTCCCGGACTAAACTTTATTTAACTTCGGCGTTTTCCTTCAGCTGCTGCAGAGCGGCGGCGTCGGCGCTTTCAAAGGGGCGCTCTTCCATGTTGAACTTCGGGGCCTCCGTGGAAAGGAGGTCTCCGAACTGGGGCTGTCCGTCCAGGAGCAATTCCATGCCCTTATTCGGGGCGGGAATAGTAAGCGATTGAGTGCCGCCGAGGGTAGTGTATATCTGGGCGCCGGCCGCGCGCAGGCGGTCCAGGGCTTCTTTATGGGGATGCCCGTAGACATTGTCTTTGCCGACCGAGATTATGGCTATTTTGGGCTGTACGCGCTCCAGGAACTTGTCGGTGGAGGAATATCTCGACCCGTGGTGGGCGACTTTCAGGTAAGTGGAGTTAAGGCCGGATTTGAAAATGCGCATCATCGCGTTCTCTATGGGGGCTTCGGCGTCCCCCATCAAAAGTATGCCGTTCCCGTTGTAATAAACGCGCAGCACCAAGGAACAGTTATTGGTCTCGTTATTGTCGTGCATCTGCACCGCCTCGGTGCAGGAGTTCATGACTTTTACCGTGACCCTGCTGTCCCATTTGAGCTCGCTGCCGGGCTCGGGGTAGATTATCCTGCAGCCGGGTTCCGCCTTGGCCAGCTCGCGCAGATTGTTGTCACCCTGGGCGTCCACGTTCTCCGCCCGGGTGTCGTAAAAATTTTTCACCTCAAAAGCCGTGAAGACTTTCTTAAGGCCGCGGTAATGGTCGCTGTGGGGATGGGTCAGAAGGACGCGGTCGAGCTTAGTGACGCCCTTGCTTTTCAGGAACTGGTAGATCGGTTCCCCGGAAGGTCCGCCGTCGATGAGCGCGTTGGTGCCGTTAGGAAACTCCAGGTATATCGCGTCGCCCTGCCCTACGTTAACGAAGTAGGCGTTGAGCTGCGCTCTTAGGCCGGCTGCCGTAAAGACGAGTAGAACCGCGGTGAGGCAGAGCCTTTTCATGGTGTTTACGCACAGGCGCTGGGTCTTTATTCTCATGACATATTGTAGGGTAAGGCCGCCCGCTTGACCAGCGTCAAAGGGCCCAGACGCAGGCAGACTTTGGACCTACAGCACAGGCCTTTTGGGCGGGCTTTTTAGGCCCCTAAAGGCCGGCCTTCAGGCTTCCAGCAGGCTTCAAATTTGCTATAATAAAAGCGTTGGGTTATGAGGGGACCGATTCACGCTGACAGCCGAAACACGACCCTCAGTTCGCACCAATATTATAAATCCGCAAGGAGAAACTGATGACTTCGTCAGGGCAGATCAAAAAAAACAATACCGGGCCCGAAGCCGAGCACAAGGCGCTGCCTGAAGGTTACGGCGCTACCGAGGCGGCACTCCTGCCGCGCGATCCCAACTGGATGTTCATTTATTGGGAGATCACGGAAAATTCTAAAAAAAATATCTGCCGCCTGCACGGCGAAGATGTTTTTCAGAAGAGCCGCCAGGTGATCAGGGTTTATGACGTCTCCGCCGCGGACACCGCCGGCAGATATTTCGACGTTCCTGTGATGCTCGAGGCCAGGAGCTGGTATATAAACGTGCAGGAGGGCGGCCGCGCCTACTGTTGCGAGGTCGGCCTGGTAATGCCGGACGGCTCCTTCGTCGGCCTGGTAAAGACCAATACCGTGAGCCTGCCCGCGGGCCGCGTTTCCGACGTGACGGACGAGAAATGGATGGCCGTCAGCGCCGACTTTGAGAAGCTCCTGCAGCTTTCGGGCGTGGAGCATATCGGCAAAGGCTCCGGCGAGGTGGCCAAGTCCCTGGCCCAGCGCTGGGAGATGCTGCGCGCCGTTTTCTCCCGCGCCTCCTCCTGGGGCGTAAGCTCCATGTCCTCGCAGGCGCTGCAGAAACCCGAACAGCAGCAGCAGAAGAAGAATTTCTGGCTGGTGGCCGACTGCGAGCTTATCCTTTACGGGGCTACCGAGCCCGACGCCTTCGTAACCGTTTCCGGCCGCAAAGTGAACCTGAACCCGGACGGAACCTTCTCAATGCGCTTCGCGCTGCCGGACGGCGTCGTCGACCTGCCTATAAAGGCCCTCTCAAAGGATGAGACCGAGACGAGAGAGATAGCGATAAAAGTCACCAGGGCCACAACCACCGATGGCAAATAAAGAAAAAGGCTATCTTGCTTTAGTTCTCCACGCGCATCTGCCCTTCATCCGCCATCCCGAGTACGAGGACTTCCTGGAGGAAGACTGGTTCTTCGAGGCGATGTGCGAGACCTATATCCCGCTGCTCGATGTTTACGAGCGGCTGACCGCCGAAGGCACGGATTTCCGCGTGACCATGTCCATCACGCCGCCGCTGTGCAATATGATGGCGGACGACCTGCTGCGCGAGCGCTTCCGCCGCTACTACAGCCTCAGGCTGGAGCTGGCAGAGAAGGAAGTGGTGCGCAACCGCAACACCAAATTCTACGACGTGGCAAAGATGTACGAGACCAAGTTCCGCCGCATCCGGGAACTTTACGAGGACTATTACCACGGCAGGATCCTCGAAGGCTTCAAGAAGTTCCAGGACATGGGGAAGCTCGAGATCATCACCTGCGGCGCCACCCACGGCTTCCTGCCGCTGGAGCTGCGCAAAGAGGCGGTGCACGCCCAGATAAAGCTGGCCGCCGACGATTACCGCAGGCATTTCGGGCGCGGCCCGCGGGGGATCTGGCTGGCGGAGTGCGCCTATAATCCGGGCGACGACGTTTTTTTGAAGGCGCAGGGAATACGCTATTTCTTCCTGGAGACGCACGGCATAATTTACGGCAGCCCGCGGCCCCGCTACGGCGTGTACGCCCCGGTCTACTGCCCCAGCGGCGTGGCCGCCTTCGGCCGCGACATGGAAAGCGCCCAGCAGGTCTGGAGCGCCGAGACCGGCTACCCTGGCGACAACCGCTACCGCGAGTTCTACCGCGACCTGGGCTACGACCTGGAATACGATTACGTAAAACCCTACCTGCACCAGGACGGCGTGCGCCGCAATATCGGCATGAAGTACTGCAAGATCACCGGCAAGGTGCAGTTGAACGAGAAGGCCCCGTATAACCCGGCGGAGGCGCGCGAGATGGCCGCCAGCCACGCGGGAAACTTCATGTTCAACCGCGAGCGGCAGATAGAGCATCTTAACGGGTTCCTCGGCCGCAAGCCCGTGGTCGTCTCGATGTATGATGCCGAGCTTTACGGCCACTGGTGGTATGAGGGAGTGGACTTCCTTGAGTTCCTTTTTAAGAAGATCCACCACGACCAGAAAGCTATTAAGATGGTCACGCCCAGCGAGTACCTCGGTATTCACCCCGATAACCAGGTGGTGCAGCCCTGCATGTCGACCTGGGGCGACAAAGGTTATAACGAAGTCTGGCTGAACGGCACCAATGACTGGATGTACCGCCATCTGCACAAGCAGGTGGAGCGCATGGTGGAGCTGGCCAATAAGTTCCCGGCCGCCGACGGCACGCTGCTGCGGGCGCTGAACCAGTGCGCGCGGGAAGTGGTGCTGGGGATGTCTTCCGACTGGGCCTTCCTGATGACCGTCGGGACAGCCAAGAGCTATTCCACAAAGCGCTTTGTGGCGCATACGCACCGCTTCAACGGTCTTTACGAGCAGATAATGGGCAACCGGCTGGAGGAGAACTTCCTTAAGGACATCGAGTGGCGCGACAATATTTTCCCGGAGCTGAACTACAGAGTTTTTTCAACGGAGGAAATGGAGAAAGCCTCGCGCAGCTGAACGGTGAAAACTAAAGAACCGCGGCCGTTCAAGCCGCGGTTCTTTTGCGTCCGGGCGCCCGGCTTCTAACCGCCCGGCCGCCCGGCCGTCATCTTTTCCAGCCGGCTGTTGAACCTTTCGATTATTATCCCCGACAAAGAATATATTTCCCGCACGGCTACCGCAGTTTCCGGGGGGAGGTCGGTTTTTTCCGCCTCCGCGAAAAGGTCCATCAGGTAGTTCTGCAGATGGAACAGCAGGTCCTTGGCTCCCAGGTCCAGCGCGGCCTTCAGCAGGCCGCGCAGCGGGGCCAGCGTCAGCGGGGAGGGGGAGGCCAGGGCCGGGCCTGCGGCTTTGGCCGCCAGCTCCGCCGAGGCCTCAGGGGACGGGTCGAAGCCGGGCTCAAGCCCGGCCGCCTTCAGGCGCGCGGCGAGCGCGGCGAAATTCTCTATTTCGCCCGAAGAGGCTGAGCCCAGGGCGCGGCTGAAAGCTATTTCCGCCGCCTGCCTGGCGTAGGCCGCGGCCTGGGAGCGCAGGGGCGCCCAGGAGGACAGCGCCCTGCCCGGCAGGCGGGCCAGCAGATAAAGATAGTCTTCCAGTATCTCGAAGATAGCCGCGGAGTGGCCGTGCCTTGCCGCGTCGGCCAGCATCCAGGCGTAAAGAGTTTTTTCCTCCCAGGAAAAATCATCGAAAGTTATGCGCGCGAAAGCCGGCTCTTGTTCCAGGGCCGCCTGTATGGCCGCCGGCCCGCCCAGGGCGAAGAGCTCCTTTAGGCGCGCCTCGCCGGACCGCGCCGAAAAAAACATAAGGGGGAACTCTTCATCGCGGCGCAGGTAGCAGAAAGCCAGGGGGGAGGGGCCGTCGGGCCCCGGGGCCATGACCTGGCCGCGAAGGCAGAGCGCTCCGTCCCTGTTGATGCGTTCCTCTTCCCGCAGGGCCGCGCGGCCGCCGCGACTTTCCGCCGGGCCCAGCAGGGCTTCCGCTATTATAAGCGCGGCCGCTTTCTGCCTGGGAAGGGAGTTCCCGGCCAGGGTTCTCTGGTAGAGCTTCAGCCCGTTCTCGGCATCGGGATAGTTAGACTGGGCCATTTCCAGGAGCGAGAGGAAGGCCCGGTCCGCGTTTTCAAAGCCGAGGCCCCGCATGGTCTCGGCCGCGCGGGCCGCGTAGCGCAGGTTCTGGAGGGTCTCTATGCGGGAGATGTCGGCGAAGAACCAGCCGCAGCTGGTGAACATCAGCATGGCATGCTTCTGCATTTCCAGCAGTTCAAGCGCCCGGGCTCTTTCGGCCTTGTTAAGAGGGCGGGCGGAGTGTTTTGAAAAAAACGCTTCTTCAGCTTCCGGCGAGCGGTCGAGAAAGATGTCCGCATAGTCGTTCCTCGCCTCCCACGGGGCGCGGAAGAATTTCGCGCACTCGGCCGCGTAAACGGCGGCGGCGGCGTCGCGCAGGCTGTTGAGGGCGGCCCTTAAAGGCAGGCGCCAGTTAAGGCTGAAGCTGCCCTCGCCGCCGCAGTCGCAGCCGCCTTTCCAGCGGCGCACGCCGTGCGCGCAGCTCCAGGCCGTGCCTTCCCCGTCGGGGCCGGGCTTTATCCTGACCTCATGGGCGGGGGGGTGCGCCTCAAGATATTGGCCGAAGTTCACCGTCTCTATCCCCCGCTTCTTCAACTCGTGCTGAAAGGCGTGCGCCAGCGTCATATCGCCGAACTTGTGGTGGTGGCCGAAGGTTTCCCCGTCCACGGCCATGCTTACCAGCTGCGGCCCGTGCCTGCCGTGCCTGTAGCAGGCTTCCACCCTGTCGGCGAAAGCCGCGGAGTCCTTGGTGAGCCCCTCGAAAGCCGCCGCTTTCGAAAGCGGCCCGTCGTAAAAAAAGACGGCGAGGCTGCGGCCTTTAGCCCGGCTTCCGTCCGGCAGGGTATCGTGCCAGGCGTAGGGGCGGGTGGTGTCAAAATTCCCGGAGGAGACGTCCGTCCATTCTCCGGCTGTCTCCCCTGTTATTTTTTCGGCCTGGTAGGGGGAAAGGATCACGTATTTCATCCCCAGGTCCACCAGCAGGCGGAGCGTATCGTCGGAAGCGGCGGTCTCAGGCAGCCACATGGACTCGGGCTTGAAGCCGAAGCGGTGTTCGAAATCCCTGATCCCCCACAGGGCCTGCGTGAGCTGGTCCTGGAAGGAGGCCAGCGGCATTATTACGTGGTTGTAGGCCTGGGCTATGGCGTTGGAGTGGCCCGTCCTCTCCCTTGATTCGCGGCCCGCCTGGATTATCTTATTGTAATAGAAAGGATAATGTTTCTCGAGCCAGGAGAAGAGCGTGGGGCCGAAGTTGAAGTTCAGCCGCAGATAGTTGTTGGCCAGCTCAAGCACGCGGCCGGAGGAGTCGTTGATGCGGGCGCAGGCGTTGGGGAGGTAGCATTCCCGGGCTATGCGCGAGTTCCAGTCGTGGAAAGGCCAGGCGGAAGGCTGGGGGTCTATTTTTCCGGTCCAGGGGTTTTCACGTGGGGGCTGGTAGAAATGTGCGTGCAGCGCGAAAAATTTGTTATGAGCGGTGTGATGCTTTTCCATTATTTATTAATTATAGACCAATGGCGGGGGGGCTTACAAGAGCGGCCCGGGCCTGTACTTTTATTATCCGCTGGAGGGTGTTCCTCTGTAGCTTTTTTCCGGCATTTAAGGCCGCGGCAGGTTATCCTTTGAGCTTTGGCGCAAGCAGGAGAAGCCGGGAAAGTTCGGCGTCGGCGGCTTCGGTGGAGGCTATCTTGAGGGGAGTCAGGGGGCCGCCCGCCAGAAAGGCGCGGAGAAAAGCGTTTTTTGCGGCCTTGGGACAATGCGCGGCGAGCGTGCCGAGCAGGCTGCGGAAATTTATCTGGCTTGCAGGAGAGCGGGCGGGACCCAAAGGGGAAAAATCCAGTTTCTCCGGCTTAAGCAGCAGCCGCAGGCGCTCTTCGCCGGAGATCAGGTCAGCGCGAAAAAAAGTATCACGCCTCGGGGCCGGAACCGGAGGGACCCGGGCGCCGGCGAAGCGCGCTATTCTTTCGAAGAGGCCGGACTCAAGGGCCTGAATATTGTCGACGGCCGCGGGCGCGTCAAAAGCGGCGGCCGAGAAAATGGTTATGGAGTCGTAAGGGATGAAGGTGAGCGCGCCTCCGGCCCGGGCCTGAAAACCGCCGTCCTTAGGTTCGATCATGTCTGGTTCTATGGGATGCGGCGCAGCCGGGAGCTCGGTCTCCTTTATCAGCATAGTTTCAAAGCCGGCCAGGCCGGCCGCGGCGGAAAGTTCGCGCGCCGCCTCGAGCTGAAGGTTCCTGCCCAGGAAGCCGGGCTGGGCGCGCAGGAACTCGCGCGCTGAGTCGCGGCTATAGCCTTTTACACCCGACAGGAAGGCGAGCGGGGCTAAAGGCTCTGGCTCTATCTCTTTACGTGCTAAAGCGTATGTGCTCATGATGTTTTCGCCGACATTATCTCCAGTATTATCCGGTCCACCTTGTCCATGCCCAGGCTGGAGATGCGGGCTATGTTCTGTATGGTGGCCTCGGCTGAACTTCCGATAAAGCCTTCGGCCTCGGTGATGCCCTCGTTGTTCAGGGCCATCCAGGCGGCGCGAATGGCGGAGTCGGCCGAGGACGCCACCTTAAGCGCGCAGCCGCTCTTGGCGCCGTCGCAGAGCATGCCTCCTATGTCGCTTATCACGGTGTTTACCGCCAGCGTCGCTTTTTTCGCGTCGGCCCCGGCGCGCTGCCAGACCACGGCCACGGAAGCTCCGACCCCGGCGGCTACCGCGCAGCCGCAGATGGGGGCCAGCTCGCCGGTAAAAACTTTTATGTACGAGTTTACCAGGTGCGAGAGCGCTATGCTCCTGAGTATGCGCTTTTCCGGCACGCTGAAAGCCTTGCCCACCAGCCAGGGCACCAGCACCGCCACCACGCCCTGGTTGCCGGATTCCCCGCTGGACATTACCGGGACGGGGACGCCGGCCATGCGCGCGTCGGTGGCGGCGGCGGCCTTCAGCTTGGCGCCGGAGAGGATGTCGCGCTTGAGATACCCTTTCCTGATCAGGTCCTCCATGTAGTAGCCGACCTTTTTCAGCTTAAGCCCTTCCTTCGCCGCGGCGAGGTTCATCTCCACTCCGGCCTTCAGGTAGGCGAGATCGGCGGCGGAAACTTTTTCCACCTGGCGGAAAAGGTCCCTGAAAGTGGCTTTGCGCAGAGCCTGTTTATAAGGCGGCCCTTCTTTCTTCCCGCCGGGGCGCGCAGCCTTAAGGACGGTCCTGCCGTTCAGCGTGAGCAGCGCCACCTGCTTGTGGCTGCCTTCGAGCAGACAAAGCGCCTTTCCATTTGCCGACCTGACTTCGGCCGAGATATAGATCCCGCGCCGGGAATAATCCACGGTTATCGCGGCGCGGCCCGCCTTTACCAGCGCCGCGGCCTCTTTGAGCCTCGCGGCAGGCAGGCCCTTGAAAAGCTCGGCGCCCAGCTCCGGCCGGCGCACTACCGCGCCTATGGCGGCGGCCAGCAAATTGCCTTTCCTGCCTCCGGCATTGGGAATGGCTACCGCGAGCCCGTTCTTGTAGGTGCCGGGGTCGGTTCTTATAGAGATGCCGGTGATGCGGCCTTTCAGCAGTTTCGCCGCGCTGGCCGCGGCGAAAGCTACGGCCACCGGCTCGGTGCAGCCCATGGCGGGATATACTTCGTGTTTTAAAACTTCCTGTAGGAGTGTAGTCATTAAAAAGAAAATTTCCTTTTGCGCGTCCAGAGCACCAGGGCCGACATGGAAATAAAAGCGCAGGCCGCGCCGGCTACGAACGGAGCGGAGGGGGAGAGTCTGTCCCACAGCAGGCCGGCCATGACGCTGGCGAAGAAAGACAGAAGGCCCGTAACGCCCTGGAAATAACCCATGGCCGAGGCGCGGTTGTCGCCCGCGCTTAAATGCGCGACCACGGCTTTGGCTATGCCCTCGTTGAAGGCGCCGTAGAAGCCGTAAAGCGCGAAGAGGACCCAGACCAGCCAGGCTTTGGCCGCCAGGGCGAAGCCGAGATAAACCGCGGCAAAAACCAGAAAGCCGAAGGCCATAGTCTTTATCTTGCCCAGCTTGTCCGAAAGCCAGCCGGCCGGAGCGGCCAGCAGCGCGTAGACAAGGTTATAGCCGGTATAGGCGAGTATCACCTGGGTCAGAGTGAAGCCTGTCGCTTTGGCTTTCATTATCAGGAAGACGTCGCTGGAATTGCCGAGGGCGAAGATGGCGTAAAGAAAAACAAAGACCTTGAAATCGGAGGTCATGGGCGTACGGACGGCGGGGGCCTCTCCGGGGAGCCTGGGCGCGGCCGCGGCCTCCCTGACGAAGTAGAGCAGGACGAAAACCCCGAGCAGGGCCGGGATGAAAGCTGCCATGAAAATAAAGCGGTAATCGGGTTTTTCCGCCGGCATGAAGTGTATTATCGCGAGAGCGGCAAGGGGACCGAGGGCGGCCCCCAGCGTGTCCATGGCCCGGTGGAAGCCGAAGGCTTTTCCCCAGTGCTCCTTTTCCACGGAGCCGGCTATCAGCGCGTCGCGCGCCGAGGTGCGCAGGCCTTTTCCGACGCGGTCTATGAACCGGGAGAACAGGACGAAATGCCAGGTGGCCGCGAGCGCCAGAAGCGGTTTCGAAAGGGCGGAGAGGGAATAGCCCGCCACGACGAAAGGCTTCCTTTTTCCGGCGCGGTCGGACAGCCGGCCTCCCGCGATCTTAAGCAGGCTCGCCGTGGCTTCCGCCACGCCTTCGATGAGGCCCACCACCTGCATGGGGGCGCCCAGCACCGAGGTGAGGAAAATGGGAACTATGGGGTAGAGCATCTCGCTGGAGATGTCCGTGAGGCCGCTGACAACGCCCATAAAAGTAACGTTGCGGGTAAGCCCTGCCCTCATATCTTTTAAAAAACCCATGATGTTCCTCTGCGGATAAAAACACCGCTGATAGTATCGAGCCCGGCGCGAGGGCGGGCGAGCGGCTTCGGCTGTCTCTTAATTCCCGCAGCGGCCGGTAAAGCAGGGGGCGAAAGAGGGGAACTTGACTATTATAAGGTAAATGCCGCCGACGCAGGAGGCCGCCGCCAACAGCGAGAAAGCTATGCTCAGCAGCGGGTACTTCTGTATAAATTCCCAGTAAGAGGTAAGTCCGGCGGCTATAATTTTGCGTATCATGTTTTTACCCCAGGGGCTCGGCCAGGTTCCTGAGCACCACGCTCAGATCCTTTTCGCCGTAACCGCTATTATAGGATTTCTCCATCAGCTTTTCCACGGCCGCCGTTACCGGGAGGGAAAGTTTTTTCTTCGCGGCCTCGGCCAGCATGAACCTGGCGTCCTTGAGCATATGCTTAAGCGGAAAAGCCGGCTGGAAATCGTTCTTCAGGATATTGTCCTTTTTCAGTTCGAAATAGCCGCAGTTGAGGACCGGGCTGAGGGCGAGCGTCTCGAAAATAAGCTCCGGGCCCAGCCCCTGCGCCCGCGCAAGGGCCGCGGACTCCGCCAGCGCCGTGGTAAGCTGGGCCACGATACGGTTCACGCACAGCTTGAGCGCCGTGCCGGCCGGCGCGGGCCCGGCGTAAACCACGGCTTTGCCCATGGCTTTCAGGATGGGGGAGAACTTCTCCACCGTGTTTCTTTCTCCGCCCGCGAGGATCACCAGCTGCCCGCTTTCCGCCGCGCTTTTTGAGCCCGAGACCGGACAGTCGAGGAAAATGACGCCCGCGCTATAACATTTTTTTGCCAGGGAGGAGGTGTAATCGGGCGAGAGGGTGCTCATGTTTATCAGGGCGCTGCCGCCGGAGAAGGCGGAGATAACTCCCTCCGGGCCTTCCATGACGGCCTCCATGGCCGCCGGGTCGGAGACCATGGTTATCACGGTGTCGGACATTTTAGTCAGGGCGCGCGGGGTAGCCGCCACTTCGCAGCCTATGTCCGCGAATTCTATAGTGCGCTGGCGGGTGCGGTTGTAAACCGAAACCCGGAATCCGGCTTTTGCCAGACTCATCGCCATCGCCCGGCCCATTATGCCGAGCCCGATAAAACCAATGCGCGGGGGAAGTGACATATTTAATCTCTCCTATATTAAATTTACTTTATGTGTTTTAGGCTTTGTATTTCTTTTGTCGTCAATTCGCGCCACTGGCCCGGCTCCAGGCCTTCCAGCGTCAGCGGTCCGATCTTCCGGCGGATGAGCCTGAGCACCGGGAAACCGACCGCGGCCAGCATGCGCCTCACCTGCCGGTTGCGCCCTTCCTTCAATGTTATTTCAGCCCAGGAGGTAGGCACGGTCTTGCGGAAGCGGATGGGCGGGTTTCGCGGAGGGAGTTCCGGGTCGGGCAAAACCCGGGCGCCGCAGGGGAGCGTAGGCCCGTCGTTAAGCGTAAGGCCGCCGCGCAGTTCTAAAACGGCCTCCCGCGTTATTTCCCTCTCGACCTGCGCCCAGTAGATCTTGGGCATTTTATACCGGGGGTCAGCGATCCCGGCCTGCAGGGCGCCGTCGGAGGTAAGCAGCAGCAGGCCCTCGCTGTCGTGGTCCAGGCGCCCGGCGGGATAAACGCCGCCTGGTAAATTAAAATCCCTGAGCGAGCTGTGCCCGTGCTCGCGCGTGAACTGGGAAAGCACTCCGTAAGGCTTGTTGAAAATAATCGTAGGCATAACGCAAAACCGTAAAGATTCTCCGCCGCCGGCTTCATGCTCCGGGAACCCGGCTTTAATATGTTATTATATTTTATTATGAGTTACATCTTTATCGATAACCAGAAGGATTTTGACGAGCTGGCCGCGAAGCTGGCGAAGCACAAATATATAGCCATAGATACGGAATCCAACAGCCTCTACGCCTACAAAGAAAAGTTCTGCCTGATGCAGCTCTCCGGAGAGCACATTAACGCCGTAGTCGATACGCTGGCGCTGGATATAAAATCCATCCTCCCCGTTTTCGCCGATCCGGCGGTGGAAAAGATCTTCCACTCGGCGGATTCCGACATCAGGGTTTTTAAGGCGGCGATGGGCTGCACCTTCGTCAATATTTTCGACGTGATGGTGGCCGCGAAATACCTGGGCATCATAAAGTGCGGCCTGGACAACATGGTGAAGGAATTCTTCGGCCTGGAGATGAACAAGAAATTCCAGAAGGCCGACTGGGGCCGCAGGCCGCTCACGAAGGAAATGCTGGATTATGCCAGCTCCGACACGGTGCATCTGAAGAAGCTGCGCGACCTCCTGTCCGCCGAGCTGGTGAAGAAAGGCCGCCTGGAGGAAGTGACCGGGCAGTTCGCGCAGATCTGCAAGATCGAGCCGCAGCCCATGCGCTTCGACGAGAGCGGCTTCCTGACGCTGAAGAGCGCCCGCCAGCTGAACGGGAGGGGCCTCGCCGTGCTGCGCGAGCTTTACCTGGCGCGCGAAGTCGCCGCGATAAAGCGCAACTCCCCGTCCTTCAAGATAATAAGCGAGGACCTGATGCTGCGCCTTTCGGTAGCGCCGCGCGAAGGCCTCCATAATCTTTCTATTTTCAAGGGCGTGAGCGGCTATGTGCTGGCCAACCACGGCGGCTGGATACGCGAGGCGCTGCAGAAAGGCCTCAAATCTCCGGAGTACCACGTGCCGAGGCGGGAGATCTCAAGGGAGAAGCGCGCCTATTTCGAAACCGTCAAGACCCGGTTCAAAAACCTGAAAATGTGGCGCAAGGAGATCGCCATCAGGCGCAATATGCTGCCGGAAGCCATAATGGGCAACGACGTGCTGGAGCGGGTGGCGCTTTCCCAGCCGAGGACGTTCGAGGACCTGCACGCCGTGCGCGGGCTCGGGGCCGAGAAAGTGGCGCTCTACGGGCTGGAACTCCTCGAATTCGTGAAGAAGCACCACCTGACAAAATAAATCCTTACTATCTCTTGTTGACCGGGTTTGACGAGGTGACCGGGTTAGCAAAACCTTCTTGAGGCCGAGGCTTGCATAGCGCCGAGGCCGAGAGATGAGGGAGGCCACGGTGTGGCCGACCGCGTTTTGCGTTCCGGTCACGTCGGCAAACCCCGAGCTTAAACCAGCTAGCTGAGCAGTTTTTTGATCAGGTCCGGGCGGCTTATTTCGCGCAGGGCTTTTATGATGAGGGGTTTGTTTTCAGGCTTGTAATACTGGAGGAGCGCCCGCTGCATCCGGCGCTCCGTCTCTTTTTTGGGGACATAGACCGGCTCCAGCGTGAACGGGTCGAGGCCGGTGAAATAGATGGAAGTGGCCAGCTCCATCGGGGCGGGCAGAAAATCGTTGATCTGCTGCGGGCGAATGCGGCGTTCCTTCAGAAAGACCGCAAGTTCCGCCATGTCCGTCAGCGTAGAGCCCGGGTGGGCGGAGATGAAGTAAAGCACCAGGTACTGCTCTTTGCCGGCCTTCTTCGACTCTGCCAGGAACTTGTCAGCGAACTCTTTGAAGACCTCGACGGAAGGCTTCTTCATCACTGAAAGCACTTTGGGGGAAATGTGTTCCGGGGCCACCTTTAACTGGCCTCCGGTATGGAAGCGCGCTATCTCCGAAATATATTCGCCGCATTTCAGCGCCAGGTCCATTCGTATGCCGCTGGCCACGAAAGCTTTTTTAAGTCCTTTGGCCGTCCTTATCCTGCGCATCAGCGACAGCAGCGGCTTGTGGTCCGTGTCCAGGTTCGGGCAGATCACGGGGTGCAGGCAGGAGATCTTCTTACATCGCCCGCAGAGCTCCATGTCCTTGCCTCCCATCCTGTACATGTTCGCCGACGGGGCACCGAGGTCGGAGATGTTGCCGGGATGGCGCGGGGTTTCCAGCAGGCGGCGGGCCTCGGTTTCGACGGAGGCCTCGCTGCGGCTCTGGATGAACCGGCCCTGGTGCAGTGCGAGCGAGCAGAAAGCGCAGCCGCCGAAGCAGCCCCGGTGGATGACGATGGAATCCTTTATCATTTCCAGCGCCGGGACGGGCTCCTTGTACGACGGATGGGCGCGTTTTGTGAAAGGCAGGCCGTAGACCGCGTCCATCTCCTCCGTAGTCAGGGGCAGGGCGGGGGGATTCTGGACCACGGCGCGGCCCTCGCTTTTCTGCACGAGAGGCTTCGCGTTATAGGGGTTAGATTCCTCGTAGATGATGCGGGTGGCTGTGGAGAATTTAACCCGGTCCCCGGCGACTTCGCCGGCGGAGGGCAGCTCCAGCGCGCCGGGAATAGCCGGGGCGGCCGCTTCTTTGGCGCCCAGCGGGTAGGCCGTGCCGCGTATATCCCTCAACGCCTGGATCTTTTCTCCCGCGTTCAGGCGGGCGGCTATTTCCCTCGCCTGGCGCTCGCCCATGCCGTAGACCAGCAGGTCCGCCTTTGAATCCAGCAGGACGCTTTTGCGCACCTTGTCGGACCAGTAGTCGTAATGGGCGAAGCGGCGCATGGTGGCTTCTATGCCGCCTATGACGATGGCGGCGTCGGGATAAGCCTCGCGGGCGCGCTGTGAGTATATTATAGTGGCCCTGTCCGGGCGCAGGCCGGGCCGGGCGCCGGGGGAAAAATCATCGGAGGACCGGATCTTCCGGTTGTGGGTGTACTTATTTATCATCGAGTCCATGTTCCCGGCTGAAACGCCGAAGAACAGGCGCGGCCTGCCGAACATTCTGAAATCGGCGCAGTTTTCCCAGCGCGGCTGTGAAAGTATGGCTACCCGCAGGCCCTCCGCCTCCAGCACCCGGCCGACCAGCGCCATGGCGAAAGAGGGGTGGTCCACATAGGCGTCGCCGGTGACAAGTACTACATCAACGGCGTCCCAGCCCCGCTTTTTAACTTCTTCGGGAGTTACCGGCAGGAATTCCATAGGTTAAATAATAGCAAAAAGGCCGCTGGAGTAAAGGTGCAAGCCGCCAGATTGGGGTTGAGCCCTATCTATATTATTTGTAATATTAGGAGACGGGTCCTTACGCCCCTCAACCTAAGGAGAAACAAATGAAAAAACTTATACTTGCACTATGCATTCTGCCGCTGCTGGCAGCCGGAGCTAAAGCCGATCCTTTTGCTAAATTCAAAACCCAGATCCAGGCCCTCGGCTCGGCCCAGCTTAAGCCTTTTGCCGCGGACTTAGGCGGCGTTTTAGGCGGAAACGACTTCAACTCCGGCCGCGCCATAGGCTTCCCGGGTTTCGATGCCGGGCTGGCCGCCACCCTGCAGTCCAAGCCCAGCGCCGAAAACCGCATACTCCGCAACGCGAAGGTTACGACTTTCGGGACCGCAATGCTGCACGCCGGCGCGGCCCTGCCTTTGATCGGCGCTGACGTGATGCTGCGCGGCATCGGTTATTCCGGCTTCTCCATAATCGGCGGCGGCCTGCGCTACCCGGTACTGAAAAGCGGCACAATTACCATGTTTATTCCCGACGTTTCCGTTTCCGCCTTTTACGACGTGATAAACTATGATTATTTCAAGGGCAGCCATATGTCCCTCGACGCGGCGGCTTCTTTTAATATCCCGGTCATAAAGCCCTTCGCGGGCGTCGGGATAGACCGGACGAAGCTCGAGGTGAAGAACGTTCCCGGGATCAGCGCTTCCGGCACCATCTCGAAACCCCGCTACACGGTGGGCGTGCGCTTCTCGCCGCTGCCTCTGCTCTATGTCTACGGGGCCTACAATATGCTGCACGGGCAGACCGGCTATTCGATGGGCGCCGGCGCGAAGTTTTAAGTTTTAACTCTAACAGGAGATCAATATGGAAACCAACCAGACACAGAATACCGCGAGTCACAAGCTGGCGGAAATGGCCGGGCATTACGGGGCCAATAACTACCACCCGCTCCCGATAGTCATCTCCACCGCCAAAGGCGTGTGGGTGAAAGATCCCGAGGGTAAAAAGTACATGGATATGCTCAGCGCTTATTCCGCGCTGAATCACGGGCACAGGCATCCCCGCATAATAAAAGCCCTGACCGAACAGGCCAGGAAAGTGACGCTGACTTCGCGCGCTTTCAATAACGACCAGATAGGCCCGTTCTTCAAAGAGCTCTGCGAGTTCACCGGCTACGAAATGGTCCTGCCCATGAACACCGGCGCCGAAGCCGTAGAGACGGCGCTGAAGGCCGTGCGCAAATGGGGCTACAAGGTGAAGGGCGTGCAGGAAGGCAAGGCGGAGATCATAGTGGCTTCCAATAACTTCCACGGCCGTACCATCTCCATCGTTTCCTTCTCCACCGAGCCGCAGTACAAGGACGGCTTCGGGCCGTTCACTCCGGGCTTCAAGATAGTGGGCTACGGCAGCCTCGAGGAGCTGAAGGCCGCCATCAACCCCAACACGGTGGCCTTCCTGGTCGAGCCCATTCAGGGCGAGGCCGGCATCATAGTGCCGCCGGCGGGCTATCTCAGGGCCGCTTACGAGCTCTGCAAAGCCAGCAACGTGCTGTTCGTGGCCGACGAGATCCAGACGGGCTTCGGCCGCACCGGGAAAAAGTTCGCCTGCGATTACGAGAACGTGAAGCCCGATATGGTGATCATGGGCAAGGCCCTCGGCGGCGGCGTGATGCCGATGTCCGCGGTGGCCGCCTCCAAAGCCGTGCTGGGCGTGTTCAACCCCGGCGACCACGGCAGCACCTTCGGCGGCAACCCGCTGGCCTGCGCCGTTTCGCGCGAGGCCCTGAAGGTCATTGTCGAGGAGAAGCTGGTGGAGCGGTCCTTCGAGACGGGGCAGTATTTCATCGGGAAGCTGCGCTCGATAAAGGGTAAACACATTAAAGAAGTGCGCGGCAAAGGCCTGCTGATAGGCATCGAGCTGGACACGGCAGCGCGCCCCTATTGCGAGCAGTTGATGGCGCTGGGCCTGCTGGCGAAAGAAACTCATGACCACGTCATACGCCTGGCTCCGCCGCTGGTCATCACCAGGAAAGAGATAGACTGGGCTTTCAAGCGGATAAAGAAAGTCCTTAAAAACTAGCGGTTGCCGCAGCTTGCGGATAGCGCAGGGGAAATTGTTCCCGGGCGCTATCCGCTGAGTTTTTAAGTTCCCTGCATGCCTGATTATTCCTCTCTTAAGACCAAATTCGGAGAACACTGCCGCTTTAGCGAGCCGGCGGAGAATTTTACCACGTACCGCGCCGGCGGCTGCGCAGAAGTTCTGGTAAAGCCGGCAGACGCTGAGGAGCTTCTCTGGCTGGCCGGCTGGTGCCGCGCGAATTCGGCCCCGCTGCTGGTGCTGGGCCGGGGCTCCAACGTGCTGGTGAGCGATAAAGGGCTGCCCGGCGTAACGGCGCTGACCGAAAAACTTTCAATAATAGAAGTCTCCGGAACCGCCGTCACGGCCCAGGCCGGAGTTCTCTGGGACGAGGTCGCCCGCCTCTCGGCGGAGAGCGGCCTGGCGGGCTTTGAAAAGACCTCCGGTATTCCGGGCTCCGTGGGCGGCGCGCTGCGCATGAACGCCGGGGCCTTCGGGCAGGAGACTTTCGACCGCCTGGTTTCCATAGAGGCCTTCAACGCGGCCGGGGAGACCGTTAAACTGCTGAAGAAAGAGCTCTCTTTCGGCTACCGCCGGGCGGCAGGGCTGGACGGCCTCGTTTTGCTTTCCGCCGTATTTAAATTCGAGCGGGGGGACAGCGCCGCGCTGATACAGGACCGCTCCTGCGTATTGGCCGCCCGCGAAGTTAAGCAGCCGCTGGATTTCCCGTCGGCCGGCAGCGTTTTCAAGCGGCCGCCCGGGGATTACGCCTCCCGCCTCATAGACGCATCCGGGCTGAAAGGCCGCAAGATCGGCGGCGCGGAAGTGTCGGCGAAGCACGCCGGCTTTATAATAAATTCAGGCGGCGCTACGGCCGCCGAGATCTACGCCCTTATAGGCGAAGTGCGGGCGGCGGTAAAAGAGAAGACCGGGGTTGTGTTGGAGCTGGAACAGATCCTGCTGGGCGAATTCTGAACATAATGTCGGGGGACAAAATGAAAACTATCATAGCCATACTCCTTTTTCCGTGCTTTGCGTACGGGGGCGCGGACCTGCAAAAGGCCGACCAGCTGTTCTCAAAGAACCTTTATCAGGAAGCGCTGGTAATTTATTCCACGGCGGCCGCCGCCCCGGGGGAAGACGGCCTGAAAGCGCTCTACCGTGCCGCGGAATGCGAGGCTCTCCTCTTCCGCTACGGGGAGGCGGCCCAGCGCCTGGCCGATATGAAGCTGCCGCCGGACCCGCTGTGGCAGGGCAGGCTGCTGCTGCTCCGGGCCGAGACTGGCCGCCAGTTACTGCAGCAGTACGGCTACTCGCTGCCCGCCGACATACAGGAAGGGGTCAAGGATGTCACCAAGCTGACCTCCGCCCAGTGGCGCCGCCTGATAGAGGCCGATTATAATTCGCTTTGGGACCTGAGGGGGGAGCTGCTGAAATGCCGGCTCGAAGGCCAGGCTTATTTCATTGACCTGAAAGGCGCCGAGCTGGCCTATACGCCCACGCTCTGGGACTTCGCAGTGCTGCGCTGGACGGGGTATCTGCTGGAGGAAGCCGATAATACCGGCGCGCCGCCGCCGGCGGAGGGGTTTGCGGAGCCCGTCTTCCGGGCCGATTACAGCGCCTCGGCGCCGCCGGCGCTTAAAGCGGCCGCCATCTTCGAGGACGCGGCCGGTATGAGTTCCCCTTCCGCCGATTTCGCCCGCGAGTACTGGCGGCTGCAGCGCCTGCTGATCCCCTTCGAGCACGGCGAGAAAGTGGCCGCCTACGACCGCGCTAAGCTGCGCGCGGCGGCTCTGGGGACGCTTGGCGGGTGGGCCGCTTCTTTTAAATCGGCGCTCGGGCGGAGCTGGGCGTTCTACCGCGCGGCGGCCCTGGAGCAGGAGGCGCCTGATTTCAAGGCCGCGGTGGAGCTGTGTAAAAAGGCGGAAGGCGAAGCCTCTAAGTCGAAGCCGGCCTCTCTTTGCGCGAAAATACGCGCGGAAATAGAAATGCCCGGCCTGGACCTTTCGGGCTCGTTCGCTCCGCCGCCCGGCGCTAAAACTCTCAGGGTTAACGCCCGCAATCTGCCGGTGATCTATTTCAGGGCCTATAGAACTACGCCGCAGGAGCTGTCCGCTTTCGGCCGGAACGGCGGGCAGGGTTGGGGCGCCGTGAAGTACCTGCAGCAGGAGGCCGTGCGCGGCTTCCTCGGTAAAAGCGCGGACCTTGAATGGCGGCAGAAGGTAGATTATCCGGCGCCGTACCAGTACAAGGACCAGGAGGTTTCCTCTCCGGCCTTCAAAAAGGGTCTTTATGTCGTCATCGCCTCCGGCGACAGCGGCTTCGAGGACGGCTCCTCGCTGCTGAAAGCCGTGACGCTGAACATAACCGATATCTTCCTGTTGGGAACTTCCGGAGTAAAAGGCGATCCGGAGGATTTTCTCTACGACCCTGCGGCTCCTTCCCGCCAGGTTTCCTCCGACATGTTCCGCCTCTACGCCGTCAACGCGCTCACCGGCAGGCCGCTGGCCGGCGCCGGGATAGACGCTTTTTATCACCGGTCGCATTCCGGCTCCTGGGAAAGGGCCGGCTTCGAGACCGGAGCGGACGGCGCGGCGCTTTTCAGCCTGCCTTTTACCGTTACCTATCCTTCGAACGAATATTTTTCTCTCGATCCGCTGCTCAGCCATGACGGGGCCTACGCCTACTGGAACTCCCAGGCCTCGGCCGGGCTGCAGGTGCCGCAGCCGGTCAGCGTGTTTGTGGAGACGGACCGCCCGGTCTACAGGCCGGGGCAGGAAGTTAAGTTCAAGGCCACCGCCCTGCTGCGCGAGCCGCGCGGCTACCGGGTCTACGACGGAAAAAGCAGGCTGACCGTCACCGCGCGGGACCCCAACTGGCAGGAGGTTTATACAAAGATACTCCCTTTCACCGGCCTGGGCAGCGCGGCCGGCTCTTTCAAGGTCCCGGAGGGGCGCCTGCTGGGCGGGTATTCCGTCACCGCGCAGTTGAACGAGTACGGCCATGATTTCAGCGGGTCGGCCGGCTTCAGCGTAGAGGAATATAAGCGGCCGGAGTTCGAGGTTAAATTGGGCGAGGCCGCAAAGCCCTACCGCTACGGCGAAAAAGCGGAAATTGCCGGCGAAGTCAAATACTACTTCGGCTCCCCGGTGCCCGGGGCCGCGGTCAAGTACCGCGTTACCCGCTCCCGCTATATCCCCTGGTACTGTTGGCAATGGGCCTGGTTCTATGGAGCCTCGGGCTCCTCCGAAGTAACTTCGGGCGAAATCAAGACCGGCGACGACGGTCGCTTCACCTTCAGCTTCGTTCCGCAGCCCGAAAGCGAAGCCTTCGGGGCGTATCCTTCCTCCTACCAGGTCGAAGCGGAGGCGCGCGACGCCGGCGGGCGCACGATCGCGGATTCGCGCTCGTACAGGGCCGGAGCTAAAGCTTATTTATTCGACATAAAGCCTGAAGCCGGCTTCTTTACTCCGGAAAAGCCGGCCCTGGTCGACGCCCGGCTGCTGGACCTTAACGACGTACAACAGGAAGGGGCGGCCTCGTACGAGCTTTACAGGCTTGAGAAAGCTCCGGCAGCGGACGCGGGCAGCGGGGAATGGGGGCAGTTCAGAACCAACCCCTCGCTAGAACAGGCGTTCAGCCAGGTTCCTGACGGGCCGCTGGCCGGGAAAGGAAAGGCGCAATTACTGAAGCAGGGTCCGGTTAAGATAGATCTCAAGAGGCTCGCGCCCGGGGCTTACCGCCTTAAACTTAAAGCCGCCGACCCCTGGGGTGGCGAGAGCGGTTCGCAGCTTATAATAATTTCCGCTTCAACCGACAGCCGCGCGAACGCGGCCCTTAAACTGCCGCCGGTGGCGCTGTTCGAGCACGCTTCCTATCAGGCGGGGGAAACGGCCAGGGCCCTTATAGGGGCCTCGGCGCTGAAAGGGGTTAAATACGCAGAAGTCCTGGCCGGGAGCTTTATGCTTTCCCGCGAGACCCTGCAGGACGGCGGCCTTTCCATCTTAAGTCTGAAGGTGGGAGGCGCGCATCGCGGCGGTTTCGCCCTGCGCTGGCTCGGGGCCGGAGATTTTAAGGTTTATTCCGCCATGGACGGGGCGGAGGTTCCGCTTAAAGATAAGACCATTTCGCTTTCGCTCGACTATGACAAAGCGCTGGCGCCGGGACAGACGGCTTCCTGGCTGCTGAGGGCGAAGGATTCCGCCGGCAGGCCCGCCTCCGGCGAGGCGCTGGTAAAAATATTCGACAGGTCCCTGGAATATTACGGCCGCGATGCCGGGTTCTGGGGCGACGCTCTTTATCCGGCGAGGCGCTCCTCAGGGGAAGGTTGGGGCTCGCTGTTCACCCCCTACGCGGTGGGGCTGCCCATACGCACCGGGCTCATACAGCGCATGATGGACGCCTTCAGGCTGTCCGTCGCCGAGGAGCGTCTGGCCTCGCTGCGCGTCGGCGCCTCAAGGCTTTACGGCCGGGGGGGCTTCATGGGCGCGGCCAGGGGCTTTGCCAAAGGCCTGGCTTTCGAAGGCGAAAGCCTGGGGATGGCTGACGCGAGCCTGGCCGGCGGGTCAAATATGGCCGAGATGAGCGCCCCTGCCGCCGCGCCTTCACAGTCCATGATAAGAGATACAAGCAGGAAAGATAAGTCCGAAATGGCCCCGGGGAAGGCTGCTTCCAGCGCCGAGCCCGAAGTTAAAACGCGCACGGATTTCTCCGAGACGGCTTACTATAATCCGCAGCTTAAGGTCTTCAAAGGCGAAGGGAAGTTCTCTTTCAAAATACCCGAGCGGCTTACGTCGTGGAAGATAAGTTCCTACCTGCTCACCCGAAGCGCGCGGCGCGGCTCTTTCAGCGCCGAGACCGTTACCAAAAAGGACCTGATGGTGCGGCTGGATATTCCGAGGTTCTTCCGCGAGGGCGACAGGTCCCGGCTGACCGCAGTAATTACCAACGATACCGCCGTGGAGCTTTCGGGTGAAGTGGCGCTGTCCGTAACGCTGGACGGCGCGGCCGCCCACGAAAAGTTCAGCCTTAAAGAGCTGTCGCGGCCTTTTACCGTTAAGCCCAAAGGCACGGTTTCTGTATATTGGGAAATTGAAGCGCCGCGGGGCGTCGCTGCCTACAAGGTGCGCGCCGTGGCCCGCGCGGGGGCGCTCGCCGACGCGCAGGAGAACGACCTGCCGGTGCTGCCCTCCAGGGAGCGGCTGATCGCCTCCGGCGTAGCTTCTCTCGACGGGAATGCTTCCAAAACCTTCAGGCTGCCCGAGCTTGAGTCCGCGGACCCAACGCGGGAGGTGGAAGCGCTCCACCTGGAGATCCAGCCGCAGCTGATCCTGACGGTGCTTAACAGCCTGCCTTTCCTGGTGCATTACCCGTATGAGTGCACCGAGCAGCTGCTTAACCGGTATGTGCCGCTGGCCATCACCAACAGCTTCTATAACAAATACCCGGAGCTGCGCGCCTCCGTGGCGAAGATCCCGAAGCGGACCACGCTCACGCCGGAGTGGGAGCGCGACAACCCGGTGCGGCTGATGAGTCTGATGGAGACCCCCTGGGAGCAGGAGTCTAAAGGCCGCCGCTCCTCTCTTCCTGTAGTGGACATGCTGGACCCGAAGCTGGTGGCGGGGGAAAAGGAGGACGCCTTGGCCAAGCTGAAGGCTTATCAATCTTCCGACGGATCCTTCCCCTGGTTCCCGGGCGGCCATCCTAACCTCTACATGACGCTTTATGTGCTGGAGGGCCTTGGCGAAGCCTCGCGCTACGGGGTGGACATCCCGCAGGACACGGCGAGGAAAGCGCTGGCTTATGTGCTGGGCGAGATCCCGGCGCATATGAAGCCTGAGGAGGACCAGACTTCGCTTATCCTTTACGCGGCCTATGTCGTCACCTCGTTCCCGGCGTCCTGGCCGGAGAGCAAAACCGCGCTGACCTACGCCAAGGTCTGGGCGGATTACGCCGACAAGCATTCTGATGCGATGACGGCCTTCGGCAAGGCTTACGCCGCCTATGTCTATCTGAGGCTGGGCGAGAGGGCGAAGGCGGAAAGCTATCTGGCCCGGGCGATGGACGGGGCGCGCTCCGACGATATCGCGGGAGTTTACTGGACGCCGGAGAAGATCTCCTGGCTCTGGTATAACGACACGGTGGAGAAGCACGCTTTCCTCCTCAGGACGCTGCTGGCGGTGCGTCCGAAGGATCCCAAGATCGCGGGCATGGTGCGCTGGCTGCTTTTCAACCGCAAGGCCAATGAGTGGAAATCCACAAAGGCCTCGGCGGCGGCTATCTATTCGCTGCTGGACGTGATGAAGGGTAAGGGCGCTCTGGACAAGCCGGAGAGCTACGGACTTAAATGGGGGGATACGGCGGAGGCCTTCGAGCTGCAGCCTTTCGACTGGGTGGCGAAGCCGCTGCGCTGGTCAAAATACGGGTCGGAGATCACCAGCAAGGACCTGGCGCCCGAGATCGGGAAGAAGGGCCCGGGGCTGGCCTTCGCGGCTTTTACCGGGATCTATACCACGGATAAGACCGCGGAAGAATCTCCGGCGGGGATGATGAATGTTTCCAGGAAATATTTCCTGCGTGTAAAAGAGGGGGAGGATTATATTCTGAAGCCTCTTGCCGACGGCGCTACGGTGGCGGTGGGCGACCAGGTAGAGGTGCACCTGACGGTGAACACGCGCAGCCAGTTCGAGTATGTGCACCTGAAGGATCCCAAGGCCGCGGGTTTCGAGGCGGAGACGCTGACCAGCGGCTGGCACTGGGACCAGCTGGGGCGCTACGAGGAGCCGCGGGATTCGCTGACCAACTTCTTCATGGAGTGGCTGCCGCACGGCGAGTATGTGCTGAAGTACCGCCTGCGCCCGACGACGCCGGGCACTTTCAAGGCCGGGGCGGCGGTGATCCAGTCGATGTACGCCCCCGAGTTCGCCGCCCATTCGTCAGGCATCACCCTGAACGTGAAGTAGGAAGCACGCTACTGCGAAAGGTCTGCGGGCGGCCTACCGTACGGGCCGGAACGCAAAACGCGTTCGGCCACACCGTGGCCTCACTCGGTATTCGCCCTCCGCGCTTACGCAAGCGTCGGGCTCAACGACGGTTTTGCTAACCCGGCCCGCACGGTCTCCGCCCGGTTACTCGGTTTAACGAAATATGTCTCGCCTGTAAAGCTGTACGGAGGGGAGACCACAGGCGCCAGGTTAGCAAAAGCCCCTCGGAGGCCGAGGCTTGCGCAGCGCCGAGGCCGAGAGCGGCAGGCGCGAGCACGGTGTGCGAGACGCCGATTTTGCGTTCTGGCGCCTGTGGTAGGCCCCGACTTCGCATCTCGCGGCTCTTTTTATGTTTGTCAGCGAACGGGAAGATATTAAAAACGGCGGAAGATGAAGGCGTTCTGGGAGCCGGAGGCGAGGAGCTTGAGAAGCAGGAAGAAGAACAGCGCGCCGGCCAGCATGAGCGGTATGCCTATTATGGCCCCTATTACCGTTGAGGTGAGGAGTGCCCCGGCTATGAAGAGTCCCGCACCGAGAAGGGCCAGGCCGCCGGCCAGCAGCATTTTGAGGCGCGTCAGCAGGCCGGGCTTTTCGGGGGGAAGCCGGCTGCGGGCTTCTTGCCCGCGCGGCTTAAAGGCGTCTCCGCCGGAGCTTAGAAGTTCCGGCTCAACGCACTCCTCGCTGACGGCTATTCGCCTTTCGGTCATACTCTTATTTTACCAAAACTGCGCAATAAATCCGTAAAGACGCGGATATATAATATACAGAGCGGATATTTCAGGGAGAGTTATGAAAAAAAGATTTCTGTCAGTTTTGCTGCCGGCTTTCTTCGCGTTCTGCGGGCCCGCCCGCGCCGCCGGCGACTCCCCGGCGAACGCGCTGCTGGTGGTGCCCTCGGAGCAGACGGTCTTCGATAAAAAATTCCAGGACTTCCTGGAGAAGAACGGCGCCAAGCTGCTGCATTCCCACCCGCCCAGCGTTTTTGTGGGCTATATCCCCAGGGAGCTGGACAAGCAGCTGAAGGAAACATACGGCGCGCTGGTTTACCGGGACAGGGTGGACGACTGGAGCTCTTTCGCCCGCTACGGCGAGAGCGCGGTCTTCGCCGTCAACGCCTGGAACAAGCGCTTCGTGGAGGACCCGCCCGAGGCTCCGCTGATAGTCAGCTCGCAGGTGCAGCAGGCCGGCCGCGGCGGTGACGCGCTGATGCTGACCTGGAACGACGTGATGAAGGCCTCTTCCTACAGGCTGCAGATAAGCGCGGACGAAGCCTTTGCAACTTTAGCCCTGGATACCGTTCTGGCCAGGAACAATTACCGCCTGATCCCGGCTTTCTGGAAGGACGGAGTTTATTACTGGCGCGTGGCCGGCGTTCTGACGCTTAATACCGGGGAAGCTAAGGAAGGGGCTTTTTCGGAGAGCTATTCTTTCGCCGTCTCCAAACCCTCCCGCGCCGCCGCACCAAAGCTGGGCGCGCCGCCGCTGCCGGGCAAGAACAAATTCAAGGGAAAGCCGCTCTCCTGGGCCTCGCCGGTCTCCTTCAAGTATTATCGCCTGCAGCTTTCGGAGACGGCTGATTTTAAAGCCCCGCTGCTGGATGTTTTTACCGACACCTGCGCCTATAAACTTTCCGGCCTTCCCGTGAAGCGCGATACTCCCTATTATATGCGCGTGATGGGATCCGACGGCGCCGCCGCCGGAGACTGGTCCGGGGTCTCCGAGATCATCGTGGAGACGCCGGGCCCTATCGCCGGAGATATGCGCAGGCTTAAGCGGAATGCCAAATGAAAAGAACGGCCGCCCTGCTGCTGCTCCTCGCTTGTCCGCTGTGCGCCGGCGCCGCCCCGTACGGTGCGGGCTTTTACGACACGAGCGAATACCTGATAGGCAGGGTGGCGGTGAATATAGTTTTCGTGCAAAGCGACGGCACGGCGGACTCCAAGACCGAGACCGTCGGCTGGACTCAGTCCAAAATAAACGCTGTGAACGCCGGAGTGGAAAAAGCCATGGCCTGGTGGGCGGCGCGCAATACCGCGGCCGGTCTGACTTTTGTTTACAACTATACCACCCTAACCACTAAATATGAGCCGATAAACCGCCCCAGTTCCGACGAAGGTCTCTGGATAGGGCAGGTGATGGGCAAGCTCGGCTATAATGAAGCCGGCTATAGCGACAGGGTTTTCCACTACAACAATGATAAGCGCTCGGCTAACGCGGCCGACTGGGCCTTCACGATCTTCATGGTGGACAGCGAGAAAGACGCGAACGGGCAATTTTCCGACGGCTATTTCGCTTACGCCTATGTGGGCGGGCCTTTCATGGTGATGACATACGATAATGACAGCTACGGAATAGGAGATATAGCCGCCGTCACCGCCCATGAAACGGGACATATTTTTTACGCTTTGGATGAGTATGCGGCTTCCGGCTGCACCACCTCGGAGAGGGCGGGATATCTTAACGAGGCCAATACCAACTGCGAAAACGGCGGCGCGGGGCTAAACTGCATCATGATCGGCGACACTCCGCCCTATTATGCGGACGCGGTCTGCCAGCATACGGCGCGGATGCTGGGCTGGAGCGACGACGATCCCGCCAACGGGAAATTGGACCTGATCGATCTGCCGCCGACCACGGCGCTTAATTCTTTCATGCCCGATCCGACGAACAACCCCTCGCCGGTCTACTACGGTATGGCACATTCCACCGCCGCCTACCCCAGCAGCAACACTTACGCTTTCTGGGGCGCCGCCCGAGCGGCCAATAATATAACCATAAACCGCATAGCCTCGGTGGAGTATCAGGTGGATTCCGGAGGCTGGCTGGCCGCGACCCCGCGCGAGGGCGCCTTTGGGCATAGCGTGGACAGCTTCACCTTTACCGCCGCCTCGCTGACTGCCGGCACGCATATCATGCAGGCCCGCGCCCTGGATATTTTCGGCGCCTATGACGCCACTCCGGCCGCGGACTCGCTTCTGGTGGACCTGGGGCAGGCGCGGGATATCCCTTATGTTAACGACGGCACAGGGCAGGATATCGATTATACGCGCTCTAAAAGTTCGCTCTCGGCCAACTGGGGCGCTTCCTCCCACGACAGCGGCATTAACCGCTATGAATACGCCGCGGGCACCACTCCCGGAGCTTCTAATACCGTCGCCTGGACTTCGGCGGGGACCGCGCTGTCCGTAACCAAAACCGGCCTGTCCCTTGCGGAGGCGGCGGATTATTATTTCTCGGTGAGGGCTTATCCTAACATTGGCGCGGCTTCCGGTGTCACCACTTCCGACGGGCTGAGGGTGGACACTACGAGTCCCACGGCCAGCGTGCTGATAACTTCTCCGGAGCCGGCGAAAACCGGCGCCTTCAGCGCGGAGCTTACAGTAGACGAACTAAACGCCGTGGCAGGCACCCCGCAACTGGGTTTTACCACTTCCGGCGGGCTTTCAGTCCCGCTGACTTTGAGCTATTCGGGCGGTTCAAAGTGGACGGCCTCCGGCTATATTGAATCCTATTATTCGACCGGCACGGCTTCTTTCCAGTTCAGCGCGACTGACACGGCCGGCAATACCGGTGCTTCTATAACCTCCGGCAACTCCTTTATTATCAACCCTTCACTTTCCGGGGGCTCCGCCGGCTTTATCTCGAACAGCGACGGGGATGCCGCGGCCGTGCCAGCCGGCGCTTACCCCGGAACGCTTTATATTTCGATCTCGACCGTGCCCGCCGCCGCGGTGTCGGGCGCCGACGCCGCCTCTCCCGATTCAAGGAAGATCTTTTCAAAAGATCTGACGCGGGCGTTCTCCGCCAGGGACGCGGCCTGGTCCCCGGTCACCGCCTTTCTGGCCCCGCTTACCATAACAATGTCCTACCCCGACGCCGACAATGACGGCAGGATCGATATTGACCTGCTGAAGGAAACCACCGCCTGGATCTATTATCTTGACCCCGCCTTCGGCAAGTGGGTTCCGCTGCCGGGCGTGGTGCGGAACACCGCCGCCAATACGGTGTCGGCGGAGGTCTCCCATTTCTCCGTCTATTCGGTCAGGTCAGCGGGCTCCTCCGCGGCCGATATCAGCGCGCTCAAGGCCTACCCTAACCCGTGCGATCTCCGCTCCGTACACGCCCTTACGATAGAGGGCATTCCGGCCGACGCCGCCGGCGCGCGGGTATATATTTACAACGAGGCGGGCGAACTGGTCAGGACACTGGCCCGGGGCGACGGGATAAGCGGACTGAACGTCGCGGAGTGGGATGGGCGGCTTAACAGCGGCGCGAGGGCGGCCAGCGGGCTTTATCTTTACCTGGTTAAGACCTCCAACTACGGAAAAGGAGGAGGGAAATTCTTTATCGTCTGGTGATATGGAAAGAACCGCCGCGCTTTTGATCCTGCTCTTTTCCGCCCTCCCCTCCGCCTGGGGGGGAGCGGGGAGCGACGCTTTGCCTTTTCTTAAGCTGGACGCCGGGGCGCGCGGCGCGGCCCTTTCCGGCGCCTACTGCGCCGCGGGCGGCGACGCGCTTAGCGTGTTTTATAATCCGGCCGGGACGGCCCTCGTTAAAAAAAAGGAAATACTGCTGGGCCACAACGAGTGGCTGGAGGGGATACGCAATGAAACCCTGGCCTATGTGCATCCCCTTGGCGAAAGCCTGACGGTTTTCGGCGGCATTAACGCGCTTTTCAGCGGCAGTATGAACAAGTACGACGCTGTCGGAGACAGGACAGGCGCGTTCAATTCCATGGAGGGCGCTGTTTCCGCCGGGCTTGCGGGCGGCTTCGGAAGCGGCTATTACGGCGGGGCGGCGGTGAAGGCCTTGTCGCAGCAGGCCGCGGGACGGAAGGCTATGGCCTGGGCCGGGGACGCCGGGCTTTTAAAGGTTTATGACGGCTGGAGGCTAGGCGCCGCCGCGGCTAATTTCGGCGGCAGGCTTAAATTCGGCTCCCGCAGTTTCGCTCCGCCGCTGATCCTCAGGGCGGGGGTTTCCCGGAGCTTCCTCGATAATTTCACGCTCTCGGTCGACGGGATAAAGGCCGGGAGTTCCGGCACGGCCGCAGCGCTGGGAGCGGAGGGGCGCCTGCAGGCCGGACCTAAGGAATTCTTTTTCCTGCGGGCCGGCTACAAGACCGGGCGCAGCCGCTACGCCGGCCCCGGCTATACGGCCGGGATCGGGCTTATGAGCAGGGATCTGAGCGTGGATTACGCCTTCGCCCCGTACGGAGAGCTGGGCGACGCGCACAGGGTGACCGTGGCTTTAAGGTTCGGCGAGCCGCGCCCTGAGGAATTCAAGAGACAGCCTTACGTCGGTCTGCCGAAGCCGCTCCTTAAAAAACAGGCGGCTCCGGCGCCTGACCCTAAGGCGCCCGGAAAAGCGGAAAAAAAGAAAGTGAGCGTGAAAGAAAAAAAGAAAGCGGCCGGGAAAGAAAAAAAGAAAGCTGAAAAAGTGCCCAGCGAAGTTTATTTCATGTGGTAGTTTCTATGCCCCGGGCTTAAGCAGCTCCAGCCAGAGCGCGGCGGTTTTCCTCAGATCGAAGTCGGCCGCCCTTTTAAGCCCGGCTGAGGCGTAGCTTCTCAGCGCAGCCGGCGCCGAGAGCATCTCGGCAAGTTTTTCAGCCCAGGCAAGTTCCTCCGCCTCCGGCGGCGTCCCGGCCGGCAGCCTGGCTCCCGAGAGAACCGGCATCAGCAGGCCGTAGGGGGCGTGGTACGGGGCCAGCGCGCGATCGGCTAAAGCGGTCGCTGGCGCGAGTATTTCCCGCGGTCCCGAGGCGCAGTCGGACGACGCCACGGGCGTCCCGCAGGCCATGGCCTCCAGCAGGGCGTTGGGGAAACCTTCCCAGAGGGAGGTAAAAGCGAAGAGGCGGGCCTTAGCGATGAACAGATAAGGATTTTCGCAAAAGCCGGTAAAATACACATCGGCGTCCGGCGGCGGAGCGCCGGGGCCGGAAAAAGTTTTAAAGCCGAGCCCGGCGGACAGGCTAAGCAGGTAGCTCCGCAGTTCGCCCTCTCCGAGCAGCACGAGTGCGGCCCCGGGCAGGGTTTCCTTCAATTTCCTGAAAATTCTCAGCAGGTGCCAGTGGCCCTTGGCGGCGGTCAGCCTGCCGCCCGCGGCGATGACCGGCCTTTCGAAGACGGAGGCCCAGCCGGGCGGAAGGGGGGCGGCCGCCAGCGCGTCTATTCCGGCGATGTCGCAGCCGTTGTGTATCACGCGGATCTTCTCCGCCGGCACGGCGAAATTCTCGGACAGGTCTTTTTTTACTCCGGCTGAATTGGCCGCTATCAGGGCGGCCCCGGGATAATACCGCCTGATGAGCGGGCGCATCAGCGCCCCGCGCAGGCCGGAGAATTCTCCGGAAGGACTGGTGCGTTCGCAGATCACGGCCCGGTGGCCGCTGCGCTTTGCCGCCAGCACGTTCACTATATTAGCCCGCTCCATGAAGGACAGCACCGTGTCTCCGGGCCGTACCGCGGCGGCCAGCCGGCGCGCGTAAAGCGGGATGGAAGCGGTTTTGAGCAGGGAGCTGGTGGTGGAGCGGTGGCTGGAAAGGATCTTTATCTCAGCCGCGTCAGCCGGCTGCGCTATCTCGTTCTCGAGCAGTATCAGCGCGTCGTGGGGCAGCAGCCGGGCCAGCGCGGCGAACTGCTTTTCGGCGCCGCCCCGGAACAAAGAATTTATCAGAAGTTTAAGGCCCATAAGCGGTTCAGGAACATTATAAAAAAATAAATTTGCCCCGGGCCCGCGGGCTCCGGCTCAGGCGAACCTGACTGCGGCGGCCGGCTTTATTGTTTCTCGTAGGGAACGCCGTCCGCGGAGGGGGCGGTGGATTTCGAGAACGAGCCGGCCAGAACCACTATAGTGAGGACGTAGGGGATCATCTGGATGAACTGCACCGGCAGGTCCACGCCTATGGTCTGCAGCTGTATCTGGATCGCCTCGGCGAAGCCGAAGAAAAGGGAGGCCAGCGCCGCCAGCAGGGGATTCCATTTGCCGAAGATCATGGCGGTCAGGGCTATATAGCCGCGGCCGCCGCTCATCCCGTCCGTGAACTGGTGCTGGTCGTAAGCCAGCCACACGCCGCCCAGCGCGGCCAGCGCTCCGGAGATCAATACGCCCGCGTAGCGCATCTTATAGACATTAACGCCGAGAGTATCGGCCGCCTCGGGGTTCTCGCCGACGGCGCGCAGGCGCAGGCCGAAAGGCGTTTTGTAGACGGTGTAGAAGACCGCGAAGATAAGCAGGAGGGTTATCAGAATAAGCGGATTGGAGACGATGTCGCCCAGCACGGGAACGCCGGAGAGGAAGGGAATGTCCCATCTGGGCAGTCCGGAGATGCGGCCCGAGTTGGAGGAGGAATGGAAAAAGTATTTAAGGAAGAATTTGGTTACGCCGACCGCCATGATGTTGAGGGCCAGGCCGGAGATTATCTGGTTGGCGCGGAATTTTATGCAGACGACCGCGTGCAGCTCGGCGAAGAGCATGCCGCCGGCCACGGCGCACAGCACGCCCAGCCAGGGGTTGCCGGTCAGGTGATTGCCCAGCACCGAGCAGAACGCGCCTATCAGGATAAGGCCTTCCAGGCCGATGTTGACCACGCCGCCCAGTTCCGAGACCGTAGCGCCGAGGGCCGCCAGGATATAGGGGATGGAGATCCGGATGGTCGTGCCCAGCAGCGCGAGCGTGAATATTTGCAGGAATTCGTTCATGATCTGTCTTCGTTGAGCTTAGCTGTATATTTTTTGATCAGCAGATTGGCCGAGATCACAAAGAATATTACAAGGGCCTGAAGTATCTGTATTATGTCTTTTGGGACCAGGGCGTTGATGACCAGCGTGCCGTGCGAAAGAGCGCCGAACAGCAGCGCGGCGAAGATAATGCCGAAGGGGTTGTTCTGTCCGACCAGCGCCACCGCTATCCCCATGAAGCCCACGCCCTGGGAAAAGCCCTCCTCGAAATAATGCTTGTAGCCCATGATGAAATTAGTGGCCGCCAGCCCGCTCAAGCCGCCGGAAATAAGGAAGGTCAGGAGAATATTGCGCCTGATGTTTATGCCGCCGGTCTCGGCCGCGGAAGGGTTGAGGCCTATGGCGCGGGTTTCATAGCCGTAGGGGGTCTTCCAGATCAGCCACCAGAAGGCCGCGCACAGTGCGACTGCCAGAAAAAGCGTTACGTTAGCCGGGGAGCCCTTGAACGCTGAAATATACTGGTCAAGCCTGGGCAGGAAGGCGGCCTGTGAGGTCAGCTGCGTGTGGACGGTTTCGGGGAGATGAAAAAAATAAGTTACCAAATAGTTAGTGAGCGCCAGGGCGATGAAGTTCATCATTATAGTGGTGATAACCTCGTGCGCGCCGGTCCTCACCTTCAGTATGGCCGGCACCGCCGCCCAGAGCACACCGCCCAGGAACGCGCCCAGGATACAGAGCGGCACCAGGAAGAACGCCGGGAGGCCGGAGAAAGTGAAGCCCAGCCAGGCGCAGACGAAGCCCCCTACGACCATCTGGCCCTCGGCGCCGATATTGAAGATGTTGGCTTTGAAGCCCAGCGCGATGGCGAGCCCCGTCATTATAAGGGGGGTGGCCTTGAACAGCGTCTGCGCCAAACCGTAGGGATTCAGGACTATCCCCTCGAAGAGCTTCCAGTATACCGACAGAGGGTTGACGCCCACCAGCAGGATGAAGAAAGCGCCGACGATGAAGGACGCGAGGATCGCGGCGAGCGTAACTCCGATATTGATAAGGAAGCCCTTGGAGGTCTTTGAAAGTTTCATGGTCATGCCTTGCCGCCCATCATCAGGAGGCCGAGCTGCTCTTCTCCGACCTCGCCGGCGCCGAAGACGCCCGCCAGCTGGCCGCGGTAGATGACTCCTACCCGGTCGGAGAGGGAAAGTATCTCCGACAGCTCCGCGGAGATAAGCAGCACCGCGCAGCCGAGGTCCCGGGTCTCTATGATCTTCTTATGGATGAATTCTATGGCGCCCACATCCACGCCGCGGGTGGGCTGTGAAACTATAAGCAGCCTGGGTTCGCGCGAGAGCTCTCTGGCCACCACTATCTTCTGCTGGTTGCCGCCCGACAGCGCGCCGGCCCGCAGGTCGGTCCGGGGGGGATAAATGCCGTAATCGCCGGCCGCTTTCGCTGAGAAGGCGGCCACGCTTTTAAAATCGATGGCGGTCATGGTGGAGAAAGCCGGCTCGCGGTGTCTGCCGAGGATCAGGTTCTCCGCCACGGAGTAGTCCAGAACCAGGCCTTTTTTGTGGCGGTCTTCGGGGATATGGGCAATACCGGAGTCGAACATCCGCCGGGGGGAGTTCCGGGAGAAGTCTATGTCTTTGCCCAGCATCACCACCGAACCGGAGACCGGGCGTTTAAGGCCCGTGAGGATCTCTATCAGTTCGGACTGGCCGTTGCCCTCGACGCCCGCGATGCCGAAGATCTCGCCTTTTTTTATCTCGAGCGAGAGGCCGTTCAGCGCCGCGTGGCCTTTGGCGGACATCGCCTTCAGCTCCCTTACCGAAAGCGCGGTGTCGCTCTTTTCCAGTTCCTCTTTCGTTCTCGGAGCCCTTTCCACCTGGAAGACCACCGGGCGGCCTACCATCAGCTGGGCGAGAGAACTCTCGGTGGCTCCGGCGGTCTCTACCCGCGCCACGGTGGCGCCCTGGCGCATGACGGTCACCGAGCCGGAGAGCGCGAGCACTTCCTTGAGCTTATGGGTGATAAGCACCACGGTCTTGCCCTCGGAACTGAGCTTCCTGATGATGTCGAAAAAATATTTTATTTCCTGGGGGGTGAGCACGGCCGTCGGCTCGTCCAGGATGAGGATATCGGCCTTGCGGTAGAGTATCTTCAGGATCTCCAGGCGCTGTTCCTCGCCCACGCTCAGGTTCGAAACCAGGGCGTCGGGGTCCAGGAGCAGGTTGAACTTCTCGATAAGGCGCCTGGTCTCTTCCCTGGCCCCGGCGTAGTCCATCGAGAAACCGTTCTTTACGGGCTCTTCTCCCAGGACCACGTTCTCGGCGACGGTGAGGGTCTTGACCAGCATAAAATACTGGTGGACCATTCCTATCCTGAGGTCGATGGCGTCCTTGGGGGATTTAAGCGTCACCGCCCTGCCGTTCACTTTTATCTCGCCGGCGTCGGGGCGGTACATGCCGTAGAGGATCTTCATCAAAGTGGATTTGCCGGCGCCGTTCTCTCCCACCAGGGCGTGGATCTCGCCTTTTCTTACTTTGAGCGAGGCGTCCTTGTTCGCGTAAATGCCGCCGAAGCGCTTGGTGACGCCCGAGAGTTCTATGGCGAAAGTTTCGGTGGTTTCCATTTATTTGTTGGGCACTTTAATTTTACCGGCGATGATCAGCTTTTTCAGCTCTTCCACTTTCTTGATCACTTCGGGCTTTATCAAATCTTTATTGTTCTTGTCGTAGACATAGCCCACGCCGTCCTCGGCCAGGCCGAATTCCTGCAGGCCGCCCTTGAAAGTGCCGTTCAGATATTCGCGTATGGTCTTATAGACCGAGATATCCACCATCTTGACCATGGAGGTGAGAATATAGCCGGGGGCCTCGGCGTACTGGTCAGAGTCCACCCCTATGGCGTAAATGTGCCTGTCGCGGGCGGCCTCGAAGACGCCCAGGCCGGTGGAGCCGGAAGCGTGGAAAATAACGTCGGCGCCCTTGCCGATCTGGGAAAGAGCCAGCTCTTTTCCTTTGGCGGGATTCTTGAAGGCTTCGCCGGTGACGCCCGCGTAGCCGACGAGGACTTTGCACTTCGGATTGACGTGCAGGGCGCCGGCGCGGTAGCCGGCCTCGAATTTATGTATCAGCGGGATGTCCATGCCGCCGACGAAACCGACGGCGTTAGTTTTGGTCGTTAACGCCGCGATGGCGCCCACCAGGAAGCTGCCCTCCTCTTCCTTGAATTTGATGGCCAGCACGTTGGGGGGGATGGCCTTGGAGGGATCCAGGGCGTAATCGATGCAGGCGAATTTCTTCGCCGGGAAGTCGACCGCGACGGTGTTGATATCGTCCGTGAACAGGAAGCCGGTCCCGAAGATCAGCCCGTAATGCCCGGAGGCCAGCTGCCTGAGGGCGGATTCCTTGTCGGCGCCCTCGCCGGGCTCTATATAGTCTATCGGTATCTTGAAATCCTTCTGGGCCCTTTCGATGCCGTTGTAGGCCGAATCGTTGAAGGACTTGTCGCCGCGGCCCCCCACGTCGAAGACCAGGCCCGCGGCCGGCTTGGAGGAGTCGAACTTCTCGCCGGGGGTGCAGGCGCAGAGGCCCGCGAAGAAAAGCGGCAGCAGGGCCGCCCGTCTGAAGGCGTTGAGCCGCGGTAGATCCCGGTACTTTGACATATATAGAGTGTAATTAATTTACGAAAAGATTACAAACGCGCGGCTCAGTAAGCGCCCCTTATTTTGCCGGTGACCCGGGTGAGCGGGAGGAAATAGACGCTTTCTCCCGTGACGGGGTCTTTCCAGGAGGCGGAGTCGTTAGAATTGTCCCTGTTGTCCCCGAGGACGAAAAGGCGGCCCCGAGGGACGCGGAGGGGGCCCAGGTTGTCGCCGGCCAGGCGCTCCTCCCGGCGCGCGTAGTAGGCGTAACCTTCGAATTGGTGTTCGCCGTTGAGGTAGACCTGTTTCTGCCTCAGCTCAACGGTGTCGCCGGCTACGGCTATCACTCTTTTTACGGATTCGTGGTCCTCGCCGACGGGGGAGTGGAAGGCGATAATTTCTCCGCGGCGGGGCTGCCTGAAAAGATAGGCGACCCTGTCGAGGAAGAGGTGTTGGCCTATGGCGAGGGTGGGGGCCATGGATTCGCTGGCGATATAGATAGGCGCGGCGACCCAGCGCCGGACGGCGAAAGCGGCGGCCAGGGTGATAATTACGATTATAGTCGTGCGCAGCGGCTTCATAAATGAGATAGATTATTTTGAGAGCGACACCGGCAGTTTCCCGGCGGGGGCCAGTTGGCCGGTGAGCACTTCTCCGGCGGCGGCCATAGACGGCGCGGTCATTCCGTAAAGGGCTATCACGCCGGCCGCTTTCGGGTAGGCCGGGATGTCGTAAGGGTTCATCAGGCTGAGCAGGACCGAGGGCTTGCCCGTGGCCAGTAAACTGTTTATGGCGGCCCGCTGGGTGGCGTTCTGCGCCCCGGTCCACTGGAAGCTGCCCAGCACCAGCAGGTCCGCTCCGGCGGCGGCCTCTTTTATTTTTTTAAGCTCTCCGTTCTTAAGGCCGATGTCGAAGAACGACTGGCTCGCCTGATAGCCGCTTTCAAGCAGGGTGCGGTACAGATGTATGGCGTTCTCGGCGAAGCGCTGAGGGGAGAAAATTATGACCGCTATTTTTTTATCCTTCGGCAGCGGTATCAGGCCGCCGCCCCGGACCAAAGTTACGGCCCGCCTTGAAAGGTCGCCGGTGATCTCCAGATAGGCCTTGTCGAAGGGGGAGGTCGCTTCCGCAAGCCCGAAAAGGCCGGCGGAATGCTTAGCTTTCAGCACCTTGCGGTAGGCATCGTCGAGCCGGGCTTCGTTTATCGCGCCCGAGCGCACCTGCGCGGCTATTTCGCTTACGGCGGCGCGGGGATCGCCCGTGCCTATGAGCAGTACGTCGGCGCCCGCTTTCAGGGCCGCGGCGGCGGCTTTGGGCACCGGCATACGCGCTGCTATGGCCCGCATGTCCAGGCTGTCGGTAACGACCAGTCCTTTAAATCCCAGGTCTCTTTTCAGAAGTCCTGAAAGCACGGCCCGCGAAAGCGTAGCCGGGTTTTTCGCGTCCAGGGCGGGGTAGCGGATATGGGCGGTCATGATGGCCGGAATACCCAGCTCTACCGCTTTTTTGAACGGGACCAGATGCGTGGCTTGCAGTTCGGCGGTGGAGATAGAGATCTCAGGCAGGGTTTTATGCGAGTCCTGTCCGGCGGCCCCGTGCCCCGGGAAATGTTTTCCCACGGCTATTATGCCGGCCGCCTTGAACCCGTTTATTATAGCCCCGCCCAGCCTTGAGGCCCCGACGGGCTCCGAGCCCAGCGAGCGGATCCCGATTATGGGGTTCCTGGGATTGGTGTTTATGTCCAGCACGGGCCCGAAGGCCATGTTTATGCCGGCCCGTTTGAGTTCTTTGCCGGCAAGATAAAAAAGCGTGGCCGTATTGTTCTCGTCGTCGGCGGCGCCCAGCATCATATTGGTCGGCAGCTCCAGCAGCCCCAGCGTGGTAGGCACGTACACGCTGCCGCCCTCATAGTCCACGGCAATGAAAAGCGGAGTTTTTTCTTCGGAAGCTGCCGCCCCGGCCTGCAGGGTTTCCGTGAGTTTGCGGGTTTCCTCGAGCGAATAGGAGCCCCACTGAAGCTGCACGCCGCCCAGCCCGGCCCGGGCCGCTGCGGCGGCCGCCGAGACATCCCGGGCCTCGGAGGAAATTATTAAAAGCTGGGCCGCTTTTTCCTCGATGGAGGGCCGGGCGGCGAGGCGGCCGGGGGGCAGAAGGGCCAGTATGCTTATGAACAGCGTGAGTGTTTTACCGTGATGCATTATTTATCTTCCGACCGCCCCGCTGCCCGGCAGTATGATCTTATGGCGCGAACTTGTAGCCGCGCAGGGCAGCCTGCCGGCGTATGGTGTTTATCATGGCCTTATCCAGCGTGGAGGCGCCGGAATTTTTCTTTTTTTCTTCCAGCGCTATATATGTTTTGCGCTCCGTCTGCAGCCTTGTTATCTCATCTTTGATCTTTTTACGCTCGGCCAGCTTCCCGTCTATATAGCTGTTGAGAGCCGGCTTATCCATTTTTTTGAGTTCTTCCGGGAGCTGGTCGGTCTTTATATTCTCTTTCTTCAGGGAGCCGCTCTCTATGGCCGAGACGACGTCCCACGAGGACTCGGACGCGGTGGCCGACGGAGCCGCCGCCTTGAAAGCCGCGCGCTCGGCCATAACGGAGGCGCCGGCGCTTTTCATCATGGTATCCATTTCCATCTTGGCGGCCATTCTGCCGCCGGCTCCCGAGCCATAGGCGACGTAAGTGTCGTTAAGGCTGGCGCTGAGCTGGGAGATCTTGTCGTCCTGCGGCGCGGCGACGGCGTAATTCTGGGCGGACTGGTCGATATTGGCGTAATCGCCTTCGGCCAGGTCCGCGCCGGCTTTCCACTGCTCGGCCAGGCCCTGCTGGCGCGAGCCGCAATAGATCGTGTTTACGAAGATGCTTTTTTCTTTTGCTTTAAGGACCGCCTCCTGAAAGCTTACCGGACCCTGGGTAAAAGGTTCGTTGCCGGCTATAAATATGGCCTTGTAAACGTCCGCTTTAGGGCTCCAGTTAAGTCCGCTTAACGCCGCGCTTATAACCTGGCCGCAGTACTCGTCCCCGCCGTTGGTCCTCAGCGCGAAGAGCTCGCGGGCGACCAGGTCCAGGTCCGTGGTAAAAGGCACTATCAGGCGCAGCCAGCCGGTTTCTCTTGAAAGCGCGGAATTGCCGTATTCGTAAAGCGCCACCTCTATCGCGGGCTTCGAGCCGCTTTTCTCGGCGGAAACGAGCTCGTTCACTATTTTCCAGATCTGGGTCCGGGCCTGGTTTATCAGGCCGTCCATCGAGTTCGAGGTGTCAAGCAGCACCGCCACCTGGACCAGCGGCTTAGAGCCGAAATTCTGGGGGGGGGGATTTACCGGAGGGGTTACGCTCACCTGGGAAGAATCCTTCCAGGTCTTTTTTACGGAGAGCGCGGCCGCGGCCAGTATTTTGGCGGTTTCGGTCTCGACGATGCGGGCGTTTATTTCCGTCTGGTTCTCTTTAAGATCGTTAAGGGTGCCGGTCACGATAGCGTCGGCGCCCAGGAGTTTTCCCAATTTTTTTACGGTCTCCTCGTCTATAGCCCCGGAGGACTGGAGGTTCAGCTCTCCCATCACTTTTTTTAACAGGCCCCTCTCTATCAGGGTTATCTTTTTATTCTGGGCGAGGGCCGTGGTAAGCCGTTCCTGCACCACCACGGGCCCTTCGGAGGCTTTCCCGCCGGTGTAGGGGAACTCCAGCACGGCCAGCTTTATGGACGGGCGGTCTCCGAGGCCCGCGGCCAGCTTTCCGGCCAGCTTGTCGAGCGACTGCGCCCGGGCGCCGCCGCTAAAGGCTATAAGGATAAAAATATTAAAGATTATGACTTTCATGAATAATGTCTCCCTTTAACCGTAAGAGCTTACAGGGCCGCGCCGAAGCCTCGAAGGCCTCCGCCGTAACGGCCAAGGTCAAGGATACAAAAGAAAGCAAAAGGAAGGCAAAAACATTCTTTTGCTATTGAATCTCCGGGCAAATAAAATGTAGCTTAGTATAGCTAATATCAGGGGGGGCCCGTGATCGGAATAAATTTAAAACTGCCGCTAATTCTTTCGCTCGCCGCGCTGGCGGCCGGCTGCGGGAAAAAAGAAGAGCCTGCCTACCGGCAATCGGCTTTTATCATGAACGTGCCGGCCGAGGTCAGGGTTTACGGCGCCGGCGAGGCGGCCGGCAAGCCCATCGCCGACGCCGTGCTGGCGGAATGGAAGAGGGTCTCGGACGAGTTCAGCTTCAACGAGCCTTACAGCCAGACCTCGGTCGTGAACAAGAAGGCATACGGCCAGTGGGTCAAGGTCGAGCCCGAATTTCTCCGCCTGCTGCTGCTCTCCCTGGACTATTACCACCTCACCGGCGGGGCCTTCGACATAACTTTCGCCCCGCTTTGGCCCATCTGGAAGGAGGCGGCCTCCACGCGCAAGATGCCGGCAAAGGAGGAGATCTTAAAGGCGCTCTCCAATATGGGCTCCGCCTATATACAGGTGGACCGCGCGAATATGATGGTCCGGCTGAGCAGGCCGGTGCAGCTGAATATGGGAGGAGTGCTGCGCGGCTACTGCTTCGCGCGCGCCGCGCGAATTCTGAGGGAAAATCCGCCTTCGTATCCGGTGGAGCTGCGCCTGGGCAGCAATCTGCTCGCCTACGGCAAAAGGAACTGGGAATACGAGATCAAGGACCCTTTCCACGACGAGAAGACTTTCGGCCGGCTTTTTTTCGACGGGGGCATCGTCCTGTCCTCCTCCGGGCGGGAGCATTTCGTGCAGATAGGCGGGAAGCTCTATTCCCATATCCTTGACCTGAAGACGGGCTACCCGCTCGACGATTTTTCCAACCTGGTGGTTTATTTTCCCGACCTGGAAAGCGAGGATTTCCTGGCCTCCGCGGTGCTCGCCGTGATGGGGAGGGAAAAGGCTTTCGGCCTGCTTTCCAAAATGAAGGGCGCCGCCGCCGTCTGGATAGACGGCTCCGGGAAAGAAAGCGTATTCGTCAACGCGGCCAGCGGCGCCCGGTGGGAAAAGGCCAAGGGGCTGTTCTAGTCAGGCGGCGAAGCGGCGGACACATTCCGGCCGCGCGCCGTTCCGCGCTATTTCGCTGCTACGCCTTTCCTCACTTCCTCAAACTCGCCTTTAGCCTTGTTCTTGCGCACATTATCCCAGTTGAAGTACCTGCCGTTCATGGCTATGTAGACGCCGGGCGGGAGCGTCTGAGCGAAGGAAAGGGCCGACCCGAGATTGAACATCCCGTCGGAGGAGCCGAATTTGTAGGGCACCATAGCGCCGGTCAGCACCACGGTCTTGTCCTTAATGCTCTGTCCCAGCAGCCTGGCGGTCTCCGGCATGGTGTCCGTGCCGTGGGTGATGACTATGCGCTTTTCTTTCGACGCAATGCATTCCGCCAGCACTTTGCGGCGGTGCGCGGCGGTCATGAACAGGCTGTCTATCATCAGCAGCGTCTTCACCCTGACCGGCACGCGCGAGCGGCCGAGCTTCAGCATTTCGGGCAGGTGGGTCTCGCGGAAGAACAGTTCCCCGTTCAGCTCGTTGTACTCCTTGTCGAAAGTCCCGCCGGTGATAAAAAGTTTTATGGTCATAAGTTCGGGTTGTACGGCGGAAAGTTTAGCCGCGGGGCGCCGGCTCAAAAACGGCCGCCCGGATTTTTCATATATTAGCATTTTGCTATCATTATGGTGGCAATGAAGACCCTTACCTATCCGCGCAAAGTGCTGATCCTTATTTTCGGTCTCAGCCTTTTCAATTATATAGACCGGCAGGTGCTCTTCGCCGTTTTTCCTCTTATAAAAGCCGACCTGCGGCTCAGCGACGCCGAGCTCGGTTTCCTGGCCTCGTCGTTCATGATAGTTTATATGTGCTTCGCGCCTTTTGTCGGCTATTTCGGCGACAGAGTGCGCCGGCCGCTGATAATAGGCGTAAGCGCCGTTTTCTGGAGCATCTCCACGCTTTTCAGCGGCCTGATCCGGAGCTACGGCCAGCTCATCTTTACCCGCTCGGCGGTAGGCGTCGGGGAGGCCGGTTACGGCACCGTTTCCCCGTCATACCTGGCCGAGTGGTTCCCCAAGGAGCGGCGGGCGCGCGTCATGGCGCTTTACGCCCTCGCCATCCCGGCCGGGAGCGCCGTCGGCTACCTGATAGGAGGCTTTCTGGGCCAGCATTTCGGCTGGCGCAACGCTTTTTTTATAGTCGCGGTGCCCGGCATGCTGCTGGGGGCAACGGCGCTCTTTCTTAAGGAGACGCCCGAGAAGCTCCGGCGTTCGGAGCATATCCCGCTCAAGGGGTACGCGGCCCTGCTGAAGAACCGCACCTATCTGCTGATCTGCCTGTCGCAGTCCATCGGCACGTTTTCCGTGGGCGGGCTGGCGGCCTGGATGCCGTCTTATTTCGTGAGGACCTTCGACGTTTCCGTGGCCAGGGCCGGCTTCCTCTTCGGCCTCGTCACTGTGCTGGCCGGCCTGGCCGGAAGTTTCGGCGGGGGGTGGGCGGCGGACTGGCTGCATAAGCGGACTAAAAGGGCCTATTTTATCGTAGGCTATATAAGCTTCTTCCTGAGCGTTCCTTTCGGTGTGTCGGCGGTGCTGGCCGACAGCCTGAACGCCTGCCTGGCGCTGATGTTCTTCGCCGAGTTCTTCATCTTCGCCTACTCCGGCCCCTACCACGCCGCCATCGTGGAAACGGTTCCGGTCACTATGCGCTCCATGGCTTTCGCCCTGAACATTTTCATGATACACGCGCTCGGCGACGCCATTTCGCCTTTCCTGCTGGGCGTGGTTTCCGATTCGGCCGGGCTGCCGGTGGCCATGTTCCTGGCCATGCTCTATCTGCTGCTGGGCGGGGTTACGTCCATCCTGGCGGGAGAAGCTTATAAAAAGGATTTCCACGCCGTATGAAGAACGAACTCGAAATTATCCGCGAAACTCCCGAGCTCCTGCTGGTAAACAAGCCGTCGGGCCTGCTCACTATGCCGGCGCGCGGCGGCCTGGCGAAGGAAAAGCACCTGGTGGGGCTGCTGCACCAGCGCTTCGGCAGCGTTTTCATCACGCACCGCCTGGACCGGGACGCCAGCGGCCTGATACTTTTCGCCCGCACGCCGGAGGCGCACCGCTATTATTCCGGGCTTTTCGAGACGCGCGCGATAGAGAAAAAATACCTGGTGGTAGCGGAGGGGAAAGTGGCGGAGGACCGGGGGGAAATAGACAAGCCGCTTAAGCAGCGCGGGTCGGGGCGCATGTCGGTGGCCTTTGACGGCAAGCGCTCGCTCACTAAATACTCGGTTATGGAAAGGCTGCGCGGCGCCACGCTCCTGGAGGTTTCCATCGTGACCGGGCGGCGCCACCAGATCAGGGCTCACCTGTATTCCATCGGCAATCCGGTGCTGGGCGACAGTCTTTACGGCGAGGCGGCGAAGCAGTCCAAATATCCCCGCCTGATGCTGCATTCGTGGCGGCTGAGATTCACCGACCTCGCCGGCAAGACCATGTCGGCAGAGGCCGACCCGCCGGCCGATTTCATGGGCGTGCTCAAAGTCCTGCGCTGACCTTACTTCGCGGCCAGCTCCGCCTGTACGGTCTTTTCTGCCCCGTTCGAAAGATAAGTTATTCTTATCTTCTGGCCGGGGCTGATCTTTTTCAGCTCAGCTGAATAGGCGCGCAGGTCCTCTACGGGGTTTTCATTCAGTTTAATTATCACGTCGCCCGGCTTTAACCCCGCGGCCTCGAGCGGAGAGCCCGGCATGATCCTCAGCGCCCGCACCCCGCTGCCCTGGAACGCGAAGTCCGGCACAAGGCCGGTAGAGACTTTCCTGGCATTCGGGAGCTGGTCGGCCTTCCGGCCCGGCGGCTTGGCGGCGGGCGGCCTGGTGAGGAAATCCGAATCTCCGGCGAGGTAGTCTATGACTTCCCTGGCGAACTCCGCCTGCTTTACGAGCCCCGGGGCGTCGATCTTCTCCGCCGTATCCGAGGGCTTGTGATAGTCGGCCTTTGGTCCGGTGAAGAACTGGACGGCCGGGATCCCGGCTTCAATAAAGCTGGCCTGGTCGCTGGCGTCCAGATCTTCCTTGCCCAGCTGATAGTCTAAACCTGTCACGAAGCCGGCCCCTCTGAAAATACCGGCCCATTTATCCGAAGAGCCGGAGTTGAGCAGCAGGAGCTCGCCGGTTTCCAGGCGGCCGACGGTGTCAAAGTTGAGCGCAGCGTTCATTTTCACTTTCTCTCCGGGAGGAAGGGCGGACAGGAAACTTTTTGAGCCCAGCCGGCCCTGCTCCTCGCCGTCGAAAGCGGCGAAGATCAGGGAGCGCGCGCCGGGTTTCTTCGCGTAATGGCGCGCGAGTTCCAGCAGCAGCGCCACCCCGGAAGCGTTGTCGTCGGCGCCGGGAAAAGCCTCTCCGTCCTTCGGCGCCAGGTGGTCGTAGTGCGCGCAGAGCACCACCGCTTCCTCCTTCTTAGACGAGCCCTCTATCACGCCGATAATATTGTTAGGGCCAGGTTTGTCCCCGGCTGTTCCGTACGCTCCCTGAGCGTAAGGCTTGACCCCGGCCAGCCGCAAGGCGGCCTCGATGTAGGCGGCGGTCTTATCGTGGCCGCTGGAGTCCGGGCCGCGGCCCCCGTCCAGGCCGGAGAGCTCCCTCACGGTTTCCGCCATGCGCGTTTCAGCGAACAGCGAGGGCAGCGGCGCCAGGGGGGCGCGCGCCGGGTAAACGCGGTCCCGGGGCGGCGTCCCGTTAAGGTCCATGCCCAGCGGCGTGCGGGAAACGCTCCAGACCCCCGTGGCCAGCGAGTTCATCGCTTCGTCGAAGACCAGCCAGGAATACTTGCCGTAGTGCGGCAGTTTCGCGGCCAGCAGCTGCAGCTTGTCGGTAGAGCCTGAAATTACCAGCGCCCCCGTGAATGCCGGGTTCGCCGGGTTGAAGGCGGAGAAGACGAAGGTATTCCTCGCGCGGGGGAATCTGCGGTCGTCTATAGTCACCGACTCCCGGGTAAAGCGGGCGCCGAAGACCTCAAGCTCATTTTCAATATCGGCGGCCAGGAGGTTCTCCCCGCCGAAGACCCAGTAAGCTCCGGCCGGGGCCGAGGAGCGCGCGGCGTCGTCCGAGATCACCGGCAGGTTGTCCTTGTCCTTGGTCCAGGTTCCGGCCAGGGCGAGCCAGGGCTCTCCCGCCTCGCCCGCGGGCAGTATCATCGCGGGCTTTACGGCGCCGAGGACGCGCGAAAGCGTGGGCGGGGTTTCCAGCGGGCTTAAGGCGCGGAAAAGATCGAATTCCGGATCTATCTCAAGGCGCAGCGGCAGCAGCGGGGAGTTATAATGGAAGGTTTCCTCTTTCGCCGTCATCGGCAGGGTTTTCATCCGGGGAATTTCGGAGTTCTCAAGGTAGATCGCGGCCGGCACATTGAGGGCGTAGGCCGGGCCGTCCTGCGTCTGCGCCAGCGTGAATTCCAGGTCGTAGCCCTCCAGTCCGCCGCGGGTGACTTTCGCGCTTTTCAGGGCCAGCGCCGGGGCGCCGGTGCGGCGCGTCCACTGGTCGAAGAAAGGCTTAAGGCGGCCCTTGCCCGTGACTTTTTCAAAGGCCGCGCGCAGGTCTTCAAAAGAAGCGGATTTAAAGCTGTTTCCGGCGTAAAATTCGCGCAGGCCTTTTTTGAAGTTCTCGTCGCCCAGCAGGCCGCGGAGCATATGGTAAGCCATCATAGCCTTGCCGTAGCCCACCGCTTCCGAGGCCGAGGAATCGCGCGCGCGGAACTCCGTGAGCGGAAAATCCTTGCCCCTTGATACATAGTCGGCGTATTTCTGCAGGGCCGCCATCCTGTAGTCGCGGCCCTTGCCGCGGCTCTCGGCGATGAGATAATCCGCCAGGTAGGCGGTAAGACCTTCGGACCAGTTGCCTTTGTCGTAGTCCACTAACACCCCGTTGCCCCACCAGTTATGGAGGATCTCGTGCGGGTAGGAGGAATTTATTATGAAAGGCAGGCGCAGCACCTTGGGGCCCAGCAGGGTAAAGGACGGCATGCCGTAGCCGGTGTCCCAGAAATTCTCCACCAGCGCGAACTTGCCGTAAGGGTAGGCGCCTATAAGGGCGGAATAAAACCCGACGTATTTGACTGTGGCTTCCAGGTATTTCTCCGCCAGGGCTTTATCCTGGGAGCGCAGAAAGGCGTAATAGGTCAGCTGCCCGTCTTTGCGCGAATATTCCGTGTATTTCCCGCAGGTCAGGGCGATCTCGTCCTGCGGCTTCAGCGTTTCCCAGATCGAAACGATTTTTCCGCCGGGGCTGCTCCGGCCGACCCGGTCGCCGCCGGCGACGGAATCATAGGGGGAGGGCAGGACCGTCTCAAGGCGGAAAGTTAAGAGCGAGTTCCCGAAGCGGGGGTACCACCCGGAAGTTCCGGAAAGATAGCAGCCCTCTTCCGAAATTATCCCCGGGGTTTCCGAGAAGCTGCGCGAATATTCCTGCGCCTGCTCGGCGGGAGGGTGGTTTATTACGCCGCCGTACGTAAGCGTAAAGCCGCGGACGGTATCCGCCGTAGTAAGGCGGTACGCGGAGTAGATCGCGGGCCCGGAGGAGAAGTCTATCCCGTACTTGCCCCGGGCCGTTTCCGGGGGGAGCTCCTCGATGACGGCGCCTTCCGCCGCGGGGTTCAGCCCGCGGTGGAGGGTAAAGATAAATTCTTTGCGCGGCGACTTGAAGGAGACCTGGTCGGACGCGGTCAGGCTGCCGGCCGCCGGGCTGAGCTCCGCGCTGATCCTGTGCGCCGTAGTTTCAGGCGGCGCGCCAGCGGCGGGGCGCGTGAAAAGAACTGCGGCGAGGAGGAAGGCGGAAATTATTTTCATGGGCATAGTTACAGATATACTATAATTTTTCGGGATGAACGAGAAATATAAACAGGGAGAAAAGGCATACTTCCGGAAAATATACTTAAAGGCCGCGGCCCGCGTGCTGCTGCTGGCCCTGCTGCTTTTTCTGCCTGCCGGGAGCCTGCGCTGGCCCGCCGGCTGGCTTTACCTCGCGCTTTACTCCGCCTGGTCGGCCCTTACTATGCTCCTGCTGGCCCGCCGCTCCCCGGCGCTGCTGCTCCTGCGCGAAGGGGAGGGCCGGGAGGCGCGGGAGCAGTGGGATAAGGTCTTTATTTTCTTCGGAGGAGCTCTTCTGGCCGGCCTGCTGGTCATCTGCTCGGCAGAGAGAGCGGCTTCCCGCGGGTTTACTTTCCTGTCGGTGGCGGCCTTCCTGGGCCTTTGCGCCGCCTATGGGCTGGCCACCTGGGCGCTTCTCTCCAACCGCTTCGCCATCGGCGTGGCCGCGATACAGGAGGGCCAGGTCCCCGTGGACAAAGGCCCCTATGGCGCCGTCCGGCATCCTTTATATCTCGCCGCTATCGTTTTTTTCAGCTGTACTCCGGCGGCGCTGGGTTCAACCGCCGGCTTTGTCCCCGCCGGCCTGCTGGTCGCCGCCCTGGCGGCCAGGACCGCCCTGGAAGACCGCCTGCTTCTGAGGTCGCTCGCCGGCTACCGCGATTATGCCGCCCGGGTACGCAGCCGGCTGCTGCCGGGTTTATGGTAGCTTTTAAGGAGAACTTATGAAACATACGCAGAAAACCGCGCTGCTGCTGGTGCTGGACGCCGTGGGGCTTTCCACGCTGGAATACCTGCTCTCAAAATATCCGGGGAGAGTTAAATTGCCGAACCTGTGCAGGCTGGGACTGGGCGAAATAGTGCTGCCTGAATTCAAGGAGCGCCTGGCTTTCAAAGCTTCCGGCAAGGCTTACGCCGCGCGGGTCAGCCAGGTTTCCGCCACGGCGGACAGCCTGGTCGGGCACCGCGAGATGATGGGCGTGATAGACCACCGCACCTACGGCCTTTTTAACGACGGGTTCAGCCGGGAATACCTTTCCGAGCTCGAAAAGCGCATTGGCCGCAAAACCTTCTTCAACAAGATGGCGGGCGGCATGGAAGCCATAGAGCTGAACGCCGCGGAGCACGAGCGGACCGGCAGGCCCATCGCCTACGCCAGCAAGTGCGACCCGCTGATCCAGCTGGCCATGAACGAGGCCGTGATCCCGGTGCCCGAGCAGCACAAGATAGCCGATATCGCCTTCGCGCTGGCCATGGAGCTGAAGCTCCCGATAACCCGCGCGATAGCCCGCTCCTACATAAAGAACGCGCAGGGCGAGATCATCCGCACCTCTAACCGCCACGACGCCGTGCTGCCCATAGGGCAGAAGACCCTGGTGGACATACTGCACGACAGCGCCGTCTGGACGGTGGCCGTGGGCAAGACCAGCGATCTGGTGAACACCGCCTACCACGCCAAGGTAAAGCTCAACAGGGAAATTTTCATCGACCCGTCGCTGGGGCTGCGCTTTGTGCATCCCAAGAAGAAGGATACCAACCCTTTCTGCATACAGGGCACCATCAACGCGCTCCAGGCTGCGCATTCGGTTTACCGGCCCAGGGGCACCTTCATCTTCTCCAACCTGGTGGATACGGACAGCGTCTACGGCCACACGCGCGACGTGGAGGGGGCGCTGAGATCGCTTGAGGAGATAGACAGGACGCTGCCGCTTATCGAAAAGAACCTGGCCAAGGGCGACCTGCTGGGCATAACCGCGGACCACGGCATGCTGCACCGCGAGGATTACGGCTATCACAACAACGAGCCGCTGCCTTTTCTCGCTTACAGGAAGGGTTATGACAGGAAGCTCGGCGGGCTTAAGACCGGGCTGCTGCCCGGCCTCGCCGACATCGGCAGCGTGTTCGCCCAGTTCTTCGGCCTGCAGTCGGAGTACCGGAAGATCGTTAAACTATAAGAGCCCCGCGTCTGCCAAGGGGACCGGGTTAGCAAAACCCTCACGGGATGGAGCGAAGCGACAGTTCCCCGCCCGAGGCTTGCGTAAGCGACGAGGCCGAGTGAGGAGGGGCGGTCACGGTGTGGCCGACCCCGTGTTTTGCGTTCCGGTCCCCTTGGCAGCCGCGGCAAGCGTTGAGTTCTATTCATTGAAAAAACCGGGACTTCCCGGTCTTTTTTTCAAAGAAAGATAATCCTTATTTATATTCCGGGTCCACGAAGGCCCGGTAGAACTGCGGCGTGAGGGCGGACCAGGTATATTTGTTCGCGGGGTTCCAGAGCACCCAGCTCTCAAGTAAATTCAGATGCGCGGCCATCAGTTGCGCGCGCACTTCCGAGGGGCCGTATTTCCAGCCCAGCGAAAAATCCTGCAGATAGGGGCGCAGCTTGGCGTAGTCCGGGCCGAGCTTTTCCATGGCGTCCTTGAGACCCCGGTTGATCACCTTGAAGGGGCTGCCGTTGGGATTCTTAATGTTATACTCGCCGGCGGCGTAATGCGACGGGTACATCATGGGATAGACGTAATCGGCGCCGGCCGCCAGCGTCTTTATGTCCTGGCCGATGCCCATGTCGTCCTTTACCGAGGTGGTAAGGCCGAACACGTCCGCCGAGATCTTAACCTTGTACGGGGCGAGGCGCTTCGCCGCGTAGTCCAGGAAGTCCCTGAGATTGTTTACCGCCGTATGCCTGTTGTGGGGCTTCGAGTAGCGGCAAAGCGAGGTGTTCCCCTCGGACGGGTAGCGGATGTAGTCGAACTGTATTTCCTCAAAACCCAGCTTGGCAGCGCGCTCGGCTATGTCGAGCGTATAGTCCCAGACCTCCCTGTTGTAGGGGTCGAGCCAGACCGCCCCGTTGCGGCTGCGCCAGAGGTCGCCGCCCGGAGTCTTTACAGCCAGGTCCTGCCGGATTCCGGGCAGCATCGTGTCCTTAAAAACCACTATGCGGGCCACGGTATAAAGGCCCGCCCCTTTGAAATCTTTCAGCATGGCCCCGGGGTCGCTTATCGCCCCCTGGTAGGAGCCGAACTTGTGCGCCTTTTCCACGCCGGGGATGTAAACCCTGCCGTCGGTTTCCTTAACGGCTATCACCACGGTGTTGATAACGGAATCCGAGATCTTATTGAGCAGTTCCTTCCTGCTCTTGGCGGAGCCGGCGCTCCAGCAGGTCAGATGTATGCCGCGCACCCTGCGGCCGGCCAGGACCAGCTCCCTGATCGCCGAAGTGGAAATTTGTATCCTGGCGGTTTCAGTGGCGGCCTGAACGCCGTCGGAAGCGGAGCAGTGAGAAGCAAGAAGTAAAAATAACGCTGTATGAAGCATAGGCATATATTTTACAATTTAAGGAGGCTGAAGGGGGTTCGACATGAAATTTCTGAAACTCTTTTTACTGGGAGCGATGCTTATGCCGCAGCAGGTTTTCGGAGCGGACAAACTTGTGATCCATTACAGCCGCCAGGATAAAGTCTACTCCGGCTGGAACCTCTGGGTCTGGAACGACGCGGAAAAGACGCCGGGGCTCGAGCTTGCCCCGTCGGGGAGCGACCCCTTCGGCGTGTTTTTCGAGCTGGACCTGGACGCCTCAGGCCTGTCCGGGAAAAAAACCGGCTTCCTGCCGCGCCAGGGGAACTGGACTAATAAAGACGCCCCGGACAAGATACTGGCCGCGGCCCGCCAGGGCGAAGTATATCTGCTTGAAGGCGACGGCAAGGTCTACTCCGCCCCGCCCGAGATCTCCACCGCCGTGACCGGCGCCTGGCTGGACGGGGCCGGAGAGGTGCGCGTAACTTTCACCCGCCCGCTCCCCGCCGCTTTCCTGGACGCCCAGGGCTTTTACCTCAGCCGCGGCGGTGAAATACTTAAGCCCGCTTCCGTCGCGCCCGTCGGCGGCGCCTACTCGCGCGCGGCCCTGCTGGTCTTCAGCGGTTTCGAGCCCGATTATAAGGCCCTGAACGCCGGAGAATATAAATTGTCCTCCGCCGGCTTCGAGCCCGTCGCGCTGCGGCTGGGCGGGGCGGTCTACGGGCCGGAGTTCTATAGTCCGCTCGCTATGGGGATGACGTCCGAAAAAGGGCGGTCGGTCCTGCGCGTTTTCGCGCCTTACGCGGTAAAGGCGGAGGCGCTGGTTTACGACTTCCCCGGCGCGCAGCCCTATGTGCACCTCCTGGGAAGCAAGCCCGGCGGCGTCTGGGAAAAGAAATTCGGAGAGTCGCTGGAGGGGAAATCTTACCGGCTGCGGACCGAGCAGAACGGGAAAGTTTACGAGGGGCTTGATCCCTACGCGGCCTGCGTCACCGGCGAGGGGGGTAAAGCCCTGATATTAAAGGATGAAACGCCTGTTTCCCCCGGGCCCTCTTTCGACGCCTCGGAGACCGTGGTTTACGAAGTGCATTTGCGCGACCTCACCATGGACGAGTTTTCCGGAGTGAAAAACAAAGGGAAGTACCTGGGCGCCGCCGAGAGCGGCACGCGCCATCCGCGGTTCCCGGCCATAACGACGGGGCTGGACCATATCGCCGAGCTCGGCGTCAACGCCGTGCATCTCCTGCCCTTCCAGGACTTTGAGAACGGCGACAGCACTTCCTCTTACAACTGGGGCTATATGCCGGTCAACTTCAATTCTCCCGAGGGCTCCTACGCTACGAACCCCGCCGACGGCTCCCGGGTGCGCGAGACGAAGCAGATGATAGACGCCTTTCACCGCAAGGGGCTCAAGGTCATAATGGACGTGGTCTACAACCACACGGCCGAGACGCGCGCCACCACCTATAACTTCAACGCGGCGGCCGCCGACTACTATTACCGGCTCAACGCCGACGGCACGTATTCCAACGGCTCCGGCTGCGGCAACGAGTTCAGGACCGAAGCGCCCATGGCGCGCAAGTTCCTGCTGGACAGCCTGCTGCACTGGGTGCGCGAATACAGGGTGGACGGGTTCCGCTTCGACCTGATGGGCCTCATCGACACCGGCACGGCGGCGGAGCTAGTGCGCGCGCTCAAGCTGGAAAAGCCGGATATCTTTATTTACGGCGAGCCCTGGACGGCGGGCTCCTCCCCGGTAAAAGGCGTAAAAAAAGGCAGCCAGCGCTCTCAGGGCTTCGCCGTGTTCAACGACGGGTTCCGCGACGCCATCAAGGGCAGCGTGTTCTCGCTGGCGGATCTGGGCTACGTGCAGGCCGCCCGCAACCGGGAGGGCGTGCTGCGCGGCATACGGGGCTCGGTGGACGACTTCACCGACGGGCCGCTGGAAACCGTGAATTACGTCTCCAGCCACGACAACCATACCTTATGGGACCGCATCGAGCTGTCGGTCAAGGACGAGCCGCTGCCCAATAAAGTCGCCATGGATAAACTGGCCAACGCGCTGGTCCTCACCTCGCAGGGGATCCCCTTCCTGCAGGCCGGCGAAGAATTCCTGCGCACCAAGAAGGGGGAGGAAAATTCCTATAACCTGCCCGACGAGATAAACCGGCTGGACTGGACGCGCAAGAAGGAAAAATTCTCCGTCTACTCCTACTACAGGGACCTGATAGCCCTGCGCAGGGCCCACCCGGCTTTCCGCATGAAGACCGCGCCGGAAGTCAGGGAAAACCTCAAGTTCTACGAAGAGCTGGGCCTGAAAGTAGCGCCCCCGGGCATAGCCTACCTGCTTTACGGCGACAAGGCCGGCGACAGCTGGCGGCGCATAGTGGTGCTGGTGAATCCTGAGAAAACTCCGCGCAAATTCATCCTTCCCGAAGGGAACTGGCTGGAGGCGTTCGACTCCATAGGGCTGATAAAGGAGCCGGGGGCTCCCGTTACGGGCACTTTCGAGGTAGAGCCGCTCTCGCTGGCCGTTCTGCGCCTCGATCTGTAGGCGGGACTTTCGGCCCAGCCGCGTATAGGACTTAAGCCGCTTTCGGCGCGCCGCTTCCGGCTGTATACTTAACATGTCGCCAAATCCTCGGGTTACAGGAGCTCCTTAACGAATGAAAAAAACAATGCTTGCGGCCGTGCTGGTTTCCTTAGTGTCTCCGGTTTTCTCCGCTGACTTCTCCTCTCTCGCCGCTATGAAAGCCGCGGATCTCGCCGTCGGGGCCGGGGCCGCCGCCGTGCCTGTTCCCGCCGCGCCGGCAAAAGAGACGGCTCAGGTGCCGCAGGACCTCGTCAGCAAGTTCAACCAGGTTAAGAACGATCTCTGGAGATTGGAGAGCGATACCACCTGGCTGCGCTCCGACCTCGATCGTCTTGAAAGCACCGCGCGCCGCATAGCGCAGACCGGCAGCTCCGACCCCTTCTTCCAGAACGATCTGCAGAACATGGCCTGGAAACTTAACGGCTATAACAGCGGCGCGCAGCGGCTGGGAATGGACGTCAAAAATCTGCTTAACCTCGCGCAGAAAGACCAGGGGCTGAACGGGATAGCCCGCAATATCGACATGGACGCCCGCACCCTCCTTAACCGCGCCCAGTTCGATATCGAGAATTCGACGCAGCGCCTGGAATGGGCCGTGCGCGGCGCTAAGCCTGAACTGATAGGCTACAACGCGCAGTGGCAGGCCATGGATATTTCGCGCTACGGCAGGGACTTCACCTGGAAGGTCCGCGATATTTCCTATGACGCCCAGAGCCTGGTCGTCAAAACCCAGCCCTGACGGTCCGTATTGTTATCCGCAGTCCGATATTGACGGCGGCCCGGAACCGGGCCGCCGTTTTTACGGGGCGATCTTATAGGTCGGGTCGGCCCTCAGGGCCGGGGGAAACTCGGGTCTTCTTTTTTCTTTGTCTGGCGGGCCGGTGTTTAGGCCTTGCGGCTTCAGCCGGGGCCGCTTTTTCCAGCGCTTCGAGATATTCTTTAAGCTGCTCGTCGCCGGGGGCGATCTTCAAAGCTTTCTGCCAGGCGAGCCTGGCCTGGGGGTAATCCTTAAGCTGCAGATAGGCCGAGCCTGAGCGCTTCAGGGCGGTCACGTCGTCCGGCTCCAGCCTGAGCACCCCCTCCAGCTCCTTCACCGCCAGGTAAAACTTCGAATCGTAGATCTGGTGCAGCGCCATCTCTTTCTTGTGCTCCAGCACGCCGGAGTTTTCCGGCTTGGTGTCGTTAAGCTTCAAATGGGGAGCCTCCTCCTCCAGCGCGGCGGTGAGCCTGCCGAAAACCTTATCCGAGGGGTCCAGCTCCGAAGCGTAGCGCAGCGCGTCATAGGCGAAGAGCAGGTCCTCTTTCTCGTCCAGCCAGGCGGTGATGCCCTCCGAGGCGACGTTCCAGGCTTTTGTAGCGGACGGTTTGACCGGGGCCAGCGCGGAGATCCTGCGCAGTTTGCCCTGGAGCTTAAGGTAATACGGGTTCGTGGGGTCGGCGGCCAGCAGCTCCTCGAGTTTGATAAGCGCGTCCGCGTAGCGGCACTTTTCCAGCAGGCGGGTGAAGGAGCTTTTGAGCGTTACCGCGGCCCTGGCCATTTTTTTGCGGGCGTCCTCTATCATGTCGCGCGCGGTGGTCTGCTTGGGATCGGCGTGCAGCACCAGGTTCCAATGCTCTATGGCCCTGGGGTAGTCGCCCGAGACATAGTAGGCGAAAGCTCTGTCGTAATATTCTTTTATCTCGGCGCTCTCCGCCCTCGCGCCGCCCTGCGCGCGGGCGGCGGGAGCGCAGCAGAGGAACAGCGCCGGGAGCAGGACGCAAATTCTCATAAGTTCCCTTCCGACTGCCGCATTATTATCATCTCTATCCTGCGGTTCTTAAAGCGGTTAGCTTCGGTGTCGTTCTGCGCGGCCGGGCGGAATTCGCCGTAGCCGAAAGCCGAGATGCGGGCCGGCTGCACTCCCTTTTTCAGCAGGTAGCTTATCACGGAAAAGGCCCTCATGATGGAGAGCTCCCGGTTCGAAGCGAACTTGTGGCCCAGCATCCTGGCGGAGTCGGTATGGCCCTCCACTATAACCATGTTGTTCATTTTCAGCAGGCTGACCGCCACCGGGTCCAGCACCTCCTTCGCGGAGTCCTTCAGCCGGGCGGAGCCGGAATCGAAAAGAATAGGGGAAGAGAAGGTAAGCTTTATCCGCGAGGTGGTGATCTCCATGCCCAGGCTGCCTTCATCTATCTGCTTCTTCAAATCGTTCTCCACCTGTTTGGTGGCTTCCAGCTCCGCTATTTTTTTGTCCGCGTTTTTCACGCCCAGCTCCTTCTGCAGGTTCGCGATGGCGATCTCATAGTCGGACTTCTTCATATTGAAGGAAAAAACGTACAGCGAAAGGAAAAGGATGACCAGGCAGGACATCAAATCCGCGAAGGGCACCATCCAGAGCTGGGAGTGATCTTTTGCGCTCATTTTCGTGACACTATTATCTCTATCCTGCGGTTGCGCGCCCGGCCTTCCGGCGTATCGTTGGAGGCCGCCGGGCGGTGCTCGCCATAGGCCGCCGCCACCAGGCGCTCCTGCGGCAGCCCGCATTTCCTGGCCAGCAGGTCCACCACCGCGTTGGCGCGCGCGGCCGAGAGCTCCCAGTTGGTGGCGTAGCCGCCGGACTTGACCGGGATATTGTCGGTGTGGCCCTCCACTATGATATCGTTGGGCAGCCTGCTTATGACCCTGGCCACCGCGCCCAGCACCTCGGCCGAAGCCCGGCTGAGCTCCGCCTTGCCGGAGGCGAAAAGCACCGGCGCCGCGATGTTGACCTTGATCTGCTTCTCGGTTATCTGCACGTCGGCCAGGTCTTTCAGGTTCGCCTTATTGAGCTCCTCCGCCAGCCTTTTGGCCACGTCTTCCTCGTTGAATTTCTGTATGACCTTGTCGGCCGCTTTCTCCCTGACCGCCTGCGGATTGTCCTTGTCGAAGCCGCTCATGAAAATGGTTTTCGCCTCGCTTTCCGGCTGAATGTTGAAGACGTAGAGGATGAGGAAAAAAAGCATGAGGTTGGTCATGATGTCCGACAGCACGACGAGCCAGAGCGGATTCTCCTTGGCGCGCTTTGAGTAGCGCTCTATGAAAAATTTCATTTTGCCGTCGCCTTAGCCTTGCGCCTGAGCGCCAGCGACAGGTAGCCTTCGAGTTTTTTTGAAACCAGCCAGGGCACGTCGCCCTCGTAGACGGAGAGGACGCCCTTGGCTATTATTTCCCGGCTCAGGATGTCCTCGTCGGAATAAAAGCCGAGCTTGCTGGCGATAGGCAGGAAAAGGAAGTTGGCCGAGAAGATGCCGTAGAAGGACGCCGTCATGGCTATGGCCATGGAGGAGCCCATCATCTGGGGGTTCTGGATGTTCCTGAGCACCTGCACGACTCCTATCAGCGTGCCCAGCAGGCCGAAGATGGGGGCGAAAGTGCCGGCTGAGTTGAAGACGTTGGTCTGCTGCTGGTGGCGCAGGCGGGTGGTGTTGATGTCGTTCTCCATGCGCTCGCGCAGGATGTGTATGTCCACGCCGTCCACCATCATCTGGCAGGCGTCGGTCATGAACGGGTGAGGCAGTCTGCGCAGCTCGCCGGAGATCGACTCGACGCCGTTCTTCCTGCTTATTTCGGCGAGGCTGACAAGAGCTTTTATAAGTTCCGCTATCGGCGGGCGCTTGGGGGGGAAGAGCACTAATTTGAAAGAGGATTTCGTCCACTTAAGCGCCGCCCAGGGGTAAGCTATCATCACCGAGCCCAGAGTGCCGCCGAAGATAAGCACGATAGCTTCCCAGTTAAGAAGGAATCTCAACATGCCGCCGGCGGACAGCACGAAGACTATGACCCCTATCCCTATTACGCCGCCGAACAATGTCATCAGATCCATTTTATTTTACCTCTTGCCGGCCATATTGTGCCGGACCTCTTCACCCGGCGCGGTCAGAGTTTCGCTTCCCGGGCGTTAAGGTCGTTTAGTATCTCGGCGGCGGGGCCGCCGGCTGCCGCCGGCTCTTCGCCCGGCAATGCCGGGCCGGGTTCAAGTCCCGGTGGCGGCGGAATTTCATCGCCGGTTTTAACTTCAGAGGAGGCCGGCATTTCCGGGCCGGCGCTAAGTCCGGGCAGCGGCGGCACTTCCAGGCCGGTATTATTTTCCGGCGCCGGCGGTATTTCCAGGGCGTTAATATGGGGCGGAGGAGGCGGGGGCGGGAGCCCGGCCGGGCCGGTTTCGGCGGAGGCCGGGGCGGGCGCCGGGGCGGGGGCTCCATGAGGCCTAAGCGTGATAAAACCTTCCTTTATCATCTGCCGTATCGTCTCCACCAGCTTGGCGCGCTCGGATTTATAAGCCCCGGCGGGCAGCTCGCGGGTGAGGTCGAGCTCCTGCCGGAAGCGCTCCTGCATACCGCCGGCCAGCTTAGAAAGGAAGATCTCGGCGTAGGGGGAGCCTTTCAGCGCGGCGGCCAGCACCCGCATGGGCAGCCTGCGGGCAAGCGCCTGGGCCTGCGCGGGTTCAATATCCTGAATGCTGGAAAGCCGTATAACGGAGGAATTAAGTTTCCTGGACATGGCGGGGGCGAGGCGGGTGAAGGCCGCAAGCGCTTTTTCCTGCACCGTCTCGTCTAGCCCGCTTATGATATTAACCATCTTCTCCTCGCCGCCCACCACATAATCCAGCGAGGAAAGTATTTCCGCCTCAAGGGCGCGGATGCGGGCCTCGGGCATAAGGGTTATTTTCGGCAGGGCGGCCAGGGCCTCGGCGCTTTTGGGGTAGAGCGCCTCCGCCAGCCTGGAGGCGAAGTCGCCCGGCGCGTAGCTGAGCAGGATGGTGAGGTCCTCCACCGGGCGCATCCTCATTATGAAAGCCAGGCTGCCCAGGTGTCCGGCGTTCAGGAACCAGAACGGGGGCTTCCTGCCTTCGATCGACTGCGCGGCGGAGATCTCGACGGCGGCTGCCGGGGCGTCGGACCGCTTAATTTCCGCGTCGGACCTTTCAGCGCGCTCGCCGGTAGCCGCCGCGGCCTCGTTCTTCGCGCTGAAAGCTTCCACAAAGGTCCGCGCGCTTTTCGAGAGAGGGGCCAGGAAGGCGGCGACCGTGATCAGCGCCAGCAGCGCCACCACCAGGAGCCAGGCTACGCTCCAAAGATTGGGGGGGACAAAAAGATCGGCTACCGTGAGGGGTTTTGCTTTTCTAAAATCCATTTTTTCAATAGTGACAAGGTCCTGCCTGTCAGCCGGGAGGCCCAGCAGGCCCGCGGCCAGCTTCCTCGCCAGCAGCGTGTCTGGTTCCGTAGTCGACTTGTCCAGGATCAGGCTGGCTGAAATTTTCTTCACCATCGTGAGGCTGGAGGAAAGCGAGGGCTCCCCCATCTTTGCCTTTTCAGGGATACCCGGCATTATCTCGGAGGATTTTTTCTCCTGCTCCTGCAGCTCGGCCGAGATTATTACGATCACGTCCTCGGTGCCCAGCGCCTCGGCGAGGACCATGCGCACTCTTTTTTCAAGGGAGTTTTCCAGCGCCAGCTTGGCCTCAAGCGAGGACCTGCTGGCGGCCTGCGCGTGCAGCAGCGGCCCCGCGGCAAGAGCCTGCAAAGCCATCAGGAAAGGCAGCAATACATATCGGATCATTTTTATTCCCCCGCTAAGCGACCTGCGTTTAAGTATTAATTGTAATATAAGACCGGCAGGCGGCACAAGGGACGTAAGGGAAAGCCAGGACCGGACAGGCGGCCTGCGGGAATTTATCCGGCCGCGCAGGATTTGCCGAAACGGCGCCGAAAGCGGCAGAAAGTAAAAACATTTTTACCGCCGCGGCGATAAACCGGGTTGTTGACTTTCCTCAAGCCCTTTTACTAGGATTGGCTTTAGCAGTCTTTTGTTAAACGCGCACAGGAGGGGTAAATGAAAAACAAGTTACTTGGCGCGCTTCTCTGTTCCGTCATGGTTTCCGGCGCCTTCGCCGCGGTGACCTTCGACCAGCAGGGCAGCGTTTCAACAATCGTAGCCCAGTTAAAAAATATCAGCCCGGACGCGCAGATCGTCCCGCTTCCCGGCAATCCCAAAGCCCCGGCTAAGTGGACCGTTATGGTCTACGTGAACGCCAAGAACAATCTTGAGTCCTACGGCCTCGGGGATGTTAACGAGATGGAAGCTGTCGGGTCTACCCCTGACATGAACATCGTCGTGGAACTCGGCCGCATCGCCGGCTATTCCAGCGACGACGGCGACTGGACCGGCTCCCGCCGCTACCTCATCCAGAAGGACGCGGATACTGCAACGATCACTTCCCCCGTCGTTATGGAGATCCCCAAATCCGACATGGGCAACTGGAAGAACGTTGTCGAGTTCGTGAAATGGTCCCAGGCCCAGTACCCCGCCCAGCACTACGCGCTCGTGATCTGGAACCACGGTTCCGGCTGGAACAAGGCCCTGCCCCCGGAATCCGGGAAGGGTATCTCCTACGACGACGAATCCGGCAACCATATCACCACCGGACAGTTGAAATCCCTCCTGGCGGAGACCGGCAAGCTGGAAATACTCGCCATGGACGCCTGCCTTATGCAGATGCTGGAAGTGGCCTACGAAGTCCGCACCGGCGCGGACTACATCGTCGGCTCGGAGGAAACCGAGCCCGGCGACGGCTACACCTACAACACCTGGCTGGGCCCCTTGGCGGCAAACCCGTCAATGACCCAGGCAGAACTGTCCAAGACCATGGTGAATTCCTATACGGACCATTACCAATCCATAAACCAGGGCGGCACCCAGTCCTCCATAAAGACGGAAAACCTTTACAAGCTGGGCCAGCTGACCAACGCCTGGGTTACAGCCGTGATGGCCTCCGGCGAGGCCGCCAACGCTAAAGCCGCCCGCACCGCGGCGCAGGCTTTCTACTACTCGAGCAACAAGGACATGGTTCACTTCGTGAAACTTGTCATTGCCGGCTCGAAGAACGCCGACGTGAAGGCCAAGGGCGAGGAGCTTCTGAACTTCCTGTCGGGCTCGGTTATCTATCATAACCGCGCCACCGGCGCGAAGTACGCCAACGCGCTGGGGCTCGCGATCTACATCCCGACCTCTTACACCGCGGCTTATGACGCGCTTGAATGGGCGAAGGATTCCAACTGGGACGACTTCATCAAGTGGATAAAATAAAGGTTTGCCGGAAAACCTGACGGAAGGGCGTCCGCCTCAGGCGGGCGCCCTTCTTCCGTGAGGGGGCCGCGTAACAATTCCGACATTGAAATTAATTCCCAGTAGTGTATACTATAACATCGGCGGAACGGGCCCTTAGGCCCGGTCCTGTCGTTCGATATATGAAAACGCGGGTCTACAGCAGCGTACTAACCGCAGCGGCCTTACTGGCCGTCTGGCTCTGTCCGCCCGCGAGCGCCGGCGGCGCCGGCACGACTGCCGCCAATTTCCTTAAGATCCCGGTGGCCGCCATCCCCTCCGCGCTCGGCGAAGCCTATACCGCCATGGTGGGCCCGGATTCCATTCTTTATAACCCGGCCGGGCTGGGCCTGCTCAGCTACTCGGCTTTCTCCGGGGCGCATAACCAGTACATCGACGGGATAACGCAGGAGTACCTGGCGCTGGCCTGGCGCTTTCCCTTCGGCACCGTCGGGGCGGCCTTCACTACGCTTTCCAGCGGCAATATCGACGCCTATGACGAGAATGATATGCCCGTAGGCAAAATCTCCACCGGCCACCAGCTGACGGTCCTCTCCTACGCGCAGAGCTGGCCCCATTTCAGGAAAGATGCCGGCAAGCTGGACCCCATGCTGATCACGCCCAATTGGACCCGCATCGAGCCGGTAGCGGATTACCGGCCTAAATCCTACCGCTTCTCCGCCGGGGCCAGCGTTAAGAAGATCAGCGAGAAGCTGGCCGGGGAATCCTCCTCGTCCTACGCTTTCGACGCCGGGCTCACCCTTATCCTGCCGCAGCACTTCCATCTGGGCGTCTCGGCGCTTAACTTCGGCGGGGGCGAGAAATTCGTGGAGGAGGCCTACGGCCTCCCGTCCTCGCTGCGCTTCGGCCTGGCCAAAGACTTTCACACTATAAACGATATCATGATCTTCACCGTGGCCTCGGACATGGTGAAGTATTCCGACCGCGCCTATCTGTCCTCCACCGGGCTCGAGGTGGACATCATGAAGATGTTCCAGCTGCGGCTGGGCTATAAGACGCAGAAAGATTCCGGCTCACGCGTCTGCGGGGGCTTCGGCCTGAATTTCGACCGCCTGGCCGACAAGAACAGTTTTCTCCATGGCGCGCGCGTGGACTATTCCTACCTCGACTACGGCGCCCTCGGCACCACCAACCGCCTGGGCGTCCAGTTCATCTGGTAATCCCGGACCATTTGCATCCATATTTAAACTCCACGCGAACTCGCCAAAGTCTTTTTTGTATAATTCCATCAATGGACATCGAAAGATATCTTAAAGCGCGGGCCTCCGCCGTGGACAGGGCCCTTCCGGTTCTTCTCGCCCGGCTTAAAGCCCCGCAGCCCCGCCTTTCCGAAGCCATGCTTTATTCTCTCTCCGCCGGCGGCAAGCGCCTGCGGCCGGTACTGATGGGCGCGTCCTATGAAATTTTCGGGGGCAAAGCCGCCGACATCCTTCCCGCCGCCTGCGCCCTCGAGATGGTCCATACCTATTCGCTGGTGCACGACGATCTTCCCGCCATGGACGACGACGACCTGCGCCGCGGCCGCCCCTCAAGCCACAAGGTCTATGGCGAAGCCCTGGCCATCCTGGCCGGCGACGCTTTGCTGACGGACGCTTTTACCGTGCTGCTTTCCTCAAAATACCGGCGCCCTCCCGGCGCGGAAGCCCTGCTCGCCGCGGCGGCGCTCCTGTCCCGCAGGGCCGGGGCCGCCGGCATGGTCTCGGGCCAGGCCGCCGATCTGGAGGCTGAAGGTTTCCTTAAAACCGGGAGACTCACCGCGGCCCGGAGCCGCGCGGGACTTAAGCTGCTTTCCTACATTCAACTGCACAAGACCGCGGACCTTATAACCGCCGCCGTCGAAATGGGAGCCGTCCTGGCCGGCGCTCCGCGGGAGGATTTTAACGCCCTCTCCGCCTTCGGCCGCGAGCTGGGGCTCTGCTTCCAGCTGGCGGACGACATCCTGGACGTGGAGGGGGATAAGAGAAAACTGGGTAAGAGCGGCAGCGACGCGCGCAACCATAAGCTCACCTATGCCTCCCTGCTGGGAGTGGCGGAGGCCCGCCGCCGCGCCGGGCGGCTTCTGCGCCGGGCGCTTTCGCGGCTTGAAAAAGTAAAAGGCGCGCCCGCCGCCAAAGAAACTTTGGCCGGGCTTTCCCGCTTCGTCTACGGGCGGGAAAACTGATGCTGCTTCCCGGTATCAAAGGCTCTGAAGACATAAAAAAGCTCAGCCCCGCGGAGCTCCCCGGGCTGGCCGCGGAAGTGCGCGGCCTTATCGTGGAGGGAGTGAGCAAGACCGGCGGGCACCTGGCCTCCAGCCTGGGCGCCGCGGACCTGATCCTCGCGCTGCATTACGTTTTCGACACGCCGCGCGACCGCATAATTTTCGACACCGGCCACCAGGCCTACGCGCACAAGATCCTCACCGGCCGCGCCGATAAATTCCATACCATCCGCACCCGCGGGGGGCTCTCGGGCTTCCTCAAGCGCTACGAATCGGAATACGACGCCTTCGGGGCGGGCCACGCATCGACGGCTCTTTCCGCCGCGGCGGGCATGGCCGCCGCGCGCGACCATGCGGGGGCCGCGCACCGCGTGGTGGCCGTGGTGGCGGACGGCGCCATGACCGGCGGAATGTCCTGGGAGGCCATGCAGAACATCGGGCAGCTGGGCACGGATATGCTGGTGGTCCTCAACGACAACCAGATGTTCATTTCCGAGCGGGTGGGCCGCCTCGGCCACATCCTGACTAAAATGCTTACCTTGGGTTCCGTGCAGAGAGCTGTGCGCAGGACGGAGGTCTTTCTGGGCGGCTTTCCCCACTGGGGCGGCAGGATACGCAGGCTTATCAAGCGCGTGCGCGTGCTTTTTTTCCCGGGCATGATCTTCGAAGAGATGGGGTTCGCTTATTTCGGACCGGTGGACGGGCACAATTTAGCCGAGCTTGTGGACGTGCTGAAAGATGTTAAGGACGTCAAGGGCCCCGTGCTGCTGCACGTGGTGACCCAAAAAGGCCGCGGCTATGAGCCGGCCGAGGATTCCCCGGTGGAATTTCACGGCACGCCTAAGTTCGACATAGAGACCGGCGAGGCCAGCGCGGGCGCCCAGTCCGGGAAAGCGGCCCCCTCCTTTACCGCCGTGTTCGGCAGAACGCTGGTCGCGCTGGCAAAGAAGGACCCCAAGATCTGCGCCATAACCGCCGCCATGCCGGAGGGCACCGGCCTTGACCTTTTCCGCGATGCTTTTCCCAAGCGCTATTACGATGTGGGCATAGCCGAGGAGCACGCCGTTACCTTCGCCGCCGGGCTCGCGGCCGAGGGGATGAAGCCGGTCGTCGCCGTCTATTCTTCTTTCATGCAGCGCTCCTTCGACCAGGTGCAGCACGACGTCTCCCTGCAGAAGCTGCCGGTGGTTATCGCCATGGACCGCGCCGGCATAGTGGGGGAGGACGGGCCCACGCACCACGGCGTGTTCGACCTGTCGCTTTTCCGCATGATACCGGATGTCGTCATAATGGCCCCCGCCGACGAGAACGAGCTGCAGCATATGCTGGCCACGGCTTTCGCCTGCGGCGGGCCGGCGCTCCTGCGCTACCCGCGCGGCAGGGGCTATGGCGTGCCCATGGACCCCGGGCCGCTGGCGCTCCCGCCCGGCAAGGGCCGCCTGCTTTCCCGGGGGAGGGACGTTAACTTTCTGGCGATAGGCAACCGGGTGCACCCGGCGGTAAAAGCCGCGCAGCTCCTGAAGGGGCTCGGGATAGACGCCGGCGTGGCGGATCTGCGTTTTGTAAAACCCCTGGATACGGAGCTGGTAAAGACCCTGGCGCTGGCGGGCCCGGTCATTACCGCGGAAGACAATGTGCTGGCCGGGGGCTTCGGTTCCGCCGTGCTGGAGTATCTCAACTCCGCCGGCATAGAGGCCGGGGTGCTGCGCCTCGGCATCCCCGACGCCTACGTCGAGCAGGGCAGGCCCGAGGAGCTTTACGCCGACCTGGGGCTTACGGCGGAGAAAATGGCGGCGTCGGCGGCGGCCTGGCTGAGAAAGGCGGAAGCGTAGCGGAAAGGGTGCGGCCCTTCCTCCGGTTTTGTATACTGGTTAGGGAACATAAGGAGTTATATCGTGAAAAAACAACCCAAGGTCAGCAAAGAGATCTTAGCCCTGAGGAGATCTAAAGCCTACCGGAAAGCCTATCTCGATCCCGAGTTCCTGAACCGCGACGAGCTGCGCCCGGTGCGCCTGCAGCTGGAACTGCAGAAGCCCGAGATGACGCTGGCCGAGTACGGCGTTAAGTCCACCGTCGTGGTTTTCGGCAGCGCGCGCATCTGGGACAAAGAGCAGTCCTCCCGGCGCGTGAACGAGATGCAGGCTTTGCTTAAAAAAAATCCGAAGGACCAGGTTTTAAAAAATAAGCTCGCCTCCGTAAAAAGGCTGGAGGCCTCCGCCAAGTATTACGAGGTGGCCCGCGACTTCGGCCGGCTGGTCTCGACGGCTGAAATTTTAAAGGACCGCAAGCTGGTGGTGGTTACCGGCGGCGGCCCCGGCATAATGGAGGCCGCGAACCGCGGCGCCCATGAAGCAGGCGCCAAGAGCGTGGGCCTCAATATCACGCTGGACATGGAGCAGGGCCCGAACCCCTATGTCTCGCCGGAATTCTGCTTCCGCTTCCATTATTTCGCCATCCGCAAGATGCATTTTGTCATGCGGGCGCGCGCGCTGGTGGTTTTTCCCGGCGGCTTCGGCACTATGGACGAACTGTTCGAGGTGCTGACCCTGGTGCAGACCGGCAAGAAAAGCAGCCTGCCCATAGTGCTGGTGGGCGAAGACTACTGGACCGACGTGATGAACTTCCACAACATGGCCAAGTGGGGTTATATCTCGAAGGAAGACCTGAAGCTCTTCCGCTACGCCGAAACGGGCAGGGAGATCCTGGAGCATATAGCGGCCTTCTACAAAATCAACCCGCTGCTCAACGGGGACCATAAAAAATGACCTCTGAAGGGCGGGCTGCCGCGGCGGTCCTGTGGGCGGTTTCGGCCGCCGCGCTGGCCGCCGCCGCCGCCGCCCTCATAGCTTTTTACCCGCCACCTTCCACCTTCGCCTCTCTTTACCCGCCGCAAAACCTCCATGTGCGTCCGGGCCGCTTTGCCGGCCCTGTCTGCAACGGGGTGCAGTGCAGGCTCTGTCCCTACGACTGCTTTCTTCCGGAGGGGGCGCGCGGCCTCTGCAAAGTGCGCGGCAACTACGGCGGCAGGATCAAAACCCTGGTCTATGCGCAGGCAGCCGCCGTCCACGTCGATCCCATCGAGAAAAAACCGGTTTACCACATGTACCCGGGCAGCCTGATCTACTCGCTGGCGGCCCCGGGCTGCAACCTTTCCTGCAAAGGCTGCCAGAACTGGGAAATTTCACAGCTGTATCCCGAACAGGCGCCCCGCCGCGTCCCGGTGCCTTCGGCCCTGGAAGTAAGGTTCCGGCCGGACGGCAGCGCCTACGGCGAACTGCGCTCGGTGGAAGCGGACAGCCTGCCGCCGGAAGACATTGTCAGGTACGCCCTCGCCACGCGGTGCAAAGCCGTGGCTTATACTTATTCCGAGCCTACGGTCTTTTACGAATACATGTACGATACCGCGCTCCTGGCCAGGAAGGCCGGCCTTAAAAACGTGATGGTGAGCGCCGGGTATATAAACCCCGAGCCGCTGGCGGAACTGCTGCCCCTGATGGACGTGGTTAAGATAGACCTGAAGGGGTTCAATGAAAAATTCTACCGGGATTATACCGGGGGCGGCCTTGCGCCGGTAAAGCGCACGCTGCTGGGGCTTAAAAAAAACGGGGTTTTGACCGAGGTAGTTAATCTGGTAGTTCCCGGCCTTAACGACTCCGGGGCCGACCTGGCGGCCCTGGCCTCCTGGGTTAAAGAAAACCTCGGCGCGGAGACGCCGCTTTTTTTTTCGCGTTTCACGCCGAATTACCTGATAAACGAGCTCCCGCCCACGCCGCTGGCCACGCTTGAAAAAGCCAGGGCCATAGCCCTGGGGCGCGGCCTTAAATTCGTTTACGCCGGGAACGTCCCGGGCAGCGACGGGGAAAATACTTACTGCCCCAAATGCGGCAGGGTGCTGATACGCCGCTACGGCTTCGCCGTGCTGGAGGACCGCCTCACCCCGACCGGCGGCCGCTGCCCGTGGGACGGGACGAAGATCCCGGGGATCTGGAAATAAGGGAATTTATATGAGACGAATATTTTTGGTTATGGGATTATTAGGCGCGGCGGCCGGCGGGGCGGGCGCGCGCGAGGCCGTTGTCGCCGGGCAGTTCTATCCGGCCGATAGGGCGGAGCTCGCCGCTTTTGCGGACGCGGCCCTGTCGCCCGGTGACAGCAGGAAGCCGGCCGGGGAAATAGTGGCCGTGCTGGCGCCGCATGCCGGCTACGTGTTCTCCGGGAAAATGGCCGGCCTGGCTTACAGCTTTATCGACGACAGCTATGACACCGTGGTTATCCTGGCGACGGGCCATACGGAAGAGGTGAAGGGCGCCGCGCTGCTGGCTTCCGACTTCTATCAGACCCCCCTGGGGAAAGTCCTTCCCGACCGGGAGCTGGCCTCCGCGCTTATGAAAGCCAGCCCGCTTTTTGAGGACCGGCCTTCCGCCCATGTCCGCGAGCACGCCGTGGAAGTGCAGCTGCCCTTTCTGCAGCGCAGGCTTAAGAAACCCTTCAAACTGCTGGCCGCCGTCCTTAATACGAAGGATCTCAAATCGCTTAAAACCATAGGCGCCGCGCTGGCCGCCTCCCTGAAGGGGAAGAAAGTCCTGCTCGTTATTTCCACGGATTTTTCTCATTACCCCGGCCGGGCCGCCGCGGCCGCCTCCGACGGAGCTATGCGCCTGGCCATTGAAAGCCTGGACCCCGAGCTGGTCTGGACCGCTTCGCGGTACCTCCTTGATAAAAAAATTCCCGCCCTTGAGACCTGCGCCTGCGGCGAGGCCGCCCTGGAGGCCGGCATGGAAGCGGCCAGGCTGCTGGGGGCCCGCTCTTTCCTCACGCTGAAGATCTCGGATTCCTACGCCGAGAGGCCTTTCCCCGGCCCGGACAGAGTGGTCGGCTATATCTCGGGGCTTTTCCTGAAGTCCGGGAAACCTTCGGATCTCCGGCTTTCAAAAGAGGAGAAAGAGGTTCTTCTTAAGGAAGCCCGCCTTACGCTGGAAAACCATTTCGCCGACAAGGAGCCGCCGTCGGGCCTGGAAGCCGATCCGAGGCTGAACCTGCCCGGGGCGGTTTTTGTAACCCTCACCAAGGGGGGGAAGCTGCGCGGCTGCGTCGGCACCATAGTGCCGGCCATGACCCTGATGGACGCGGTGCGCTACGGCGCCTTCAGCGCGGCTTTCCGCGACGGGAGGTTCCCGAGTCTCGACCGGGAAGAGCTGCCTGAAATTAAAATAGAGGTCTCGGTGCTTTCGCCGCTCGCTCCGGTGCGGGCCGCTGACATTAAGCCGCGGCTGCACGGCGTGGTGGCGGTAAAGGGCGGGAGATCCGGTCTCTTTCTGCCGCAGGTCTGGGAGCAGATCCCGGACAAAGAAAATTTCATGGGAGAATTGTGCGAACAGAAAGCGGGCCTGCCCCGCGATTGCTGGAAGGACCCGGAAACGCAGCTCTACTCCTTCACCGTCGATCCTTTTGAAGAAGAAGAGAAGACGCCGCCCGCGAGCGCCGCCAGCGCGGCGGCGGCGGCGCAGTAAAGCGCGCCGCTTATCCCCGCTATAGGAGCGGCGAAAGCCGCCGCGGCCAGGCCGCCGGCGGCCCCGCCGGCCAGGTCCAGGGCGTAAACTTCGCTCCCAGTCCTGCCCGCGGCCGCCGCGAAAAAAGCCCCCGAGAAAGCGCCGCCGGCGAGCACTAAAAGCCGCGCCGCCCCCGCCGCCTGGGCCAGCTCCGGCCGCAGCGCGCAGGCCAGCGCCAGCGCCGCGGCCCCCGCCTCAAGCAATAATATGTATCCGGCCCGGCTGTTCCTGGCCGCCCGGGCCCCGGCCGCCGCTCCCGCCATGAACAGCGCGAACATCGCGCCCAGCTCGGGGCTCAGCCTGCCGGTTTTCGCCTGAAAGGCCAGCAGCACGGCGGTCTCGAAAGCCAGGCCCCAGAACCCCATTAAAAAAGCTTCGCCGGTGCGCTCTTCCGGAGTGAATTTCAGGGCGCTTTTAAGCCTGTAGGCCGCGAACAGCCCCGCCGCCGCCAGCGAGAGCAGCCCCAAAAAGGACGCCGGGGACATCACCATCGAAAGCCAGGCCCGCCAGAACCTGAAGTAAGCCAGCGGGTTCAGGTCGGTGTTAAGCGGCGGGTTCCTGACTTTTTCTATTTCCCCGGCGGCCCAGGCGCGCCGGTAAGGGTGAAGCAGGAAGGGGAAAGCGGAAGGCACCACCGTTCTGGTCCTGATCCCGCGCCGCGCGTAAACCGCGGCCAGCGCCGCGGGGTCGAGGTTAAGCGGCTTCGCCGAGGCCAGCACGGTAAGCCGGGCCCCCGGCAATATTTCCACGGCGGGGAAAGCGGCCCGGGCCGAAGCCAGCACGCAGGCCGCGGCGTAAGCCGTCTGCGGCGGGACATAGTTCTCGGCGAAAGGGAGCTGGAAAACCAGAATTCCTTCCGGCTTCAGCAGGGCGGCCGCCGTCCTGAAATATTCCAGCGTATAGAACCTGTTCTGCGCGGCGTTCTCCGGCGAGCCTTCGGTCTGGAAAATAGCGCCGTAATAACTCTTCCTGTCCTTGAGCCCGCGGGGATCGGCCGGCAGCAGCGTGAAGCTTTTTTCAGCCGCGCGGGTCAGCGCCGCCAGCGCCCGGGCTTTAAAGGGATCCGGCTCCGCTATTTCAACCGCCTCCGGCTTATGTTTGAGAACCTCGGGCAGGATGAAGAAAGCCCCGCCGCCGTGCAGCAGCACCTTTCCCGGCTTTTTCAGCGCCAGCAGCGCTATCTGGGTCAGCTCCTCGGGCGCCGCGGACTCCGGCGCGTAAAGCAGCCGCCCGTCCTCGTAAAAAGAAGGCTCCGGCCGTCCGGCCAGGGCCAGGCGCGAGCCTTCCGTCTGGATCACAAGATCGGGTCTCGGGGCCGGGGCCTTCAGCGTCCAGCTACGCGGCGCGGCGTAATTGACCGCGCCCAGCGTCAGGGCCGCCGCCAGCGCCGCCGCCAGCCGGCGGGCTGAAAAAGGTTTAAAGGCGTAAGCCGCGCAGAGGAGCAGGGCCGGACAAGCCAGCGCGGCGGCCGCTTCAAGCCCGGGAAAATAGCGGTAATAGAATACCGTAAAAAGTCCGGCGGCGGCGGCGCCGGCCGCCTCGGCCGCGTAAAAAAAAGCCGGGGCGCCGCGCAGGCCCGCTCCCGCGGCGAAGCCGTTGGCGAGCCCCGCCGGCAGGCAAAGCAGCGCGGAGCCGGCGAGCATGGTGAAAAGTCCGGGCTGGGACATGCCGGGCAGCAGGCCCGGGGCCAGCCTGGCGAGGAGCAGGTTCAGCGGAGCTATGGCGGCGAAAATCAGGCAGCCCCGGCGGAAAGCTCCTTCCTCCGCGGCGCGCGCGCCCAGCCGCACCCCCGCCGCAGTCCAGAGCAGCCAGCAGGCCAGCGCCGCCGCCAGGGAAAGTTCGTGCGCGGTAAAGACCTGGGCTATCTCCCGCAGCAGCAGGACCTGGGCCAGCAGGGAATAAAATCCGAATAACAGGAACATCAGCATATGAGCACGGCCGTCCGTATACGGGACCTTTTCCTTTACCTATACCTGCCGTTGTTAGTTTGATATTATTGTACTAAATGGAGACCACAGCATCGCCGGGAAGGAAGGCGGCCGCCGCCGGAGCGTTCGCCGCGCTGGTTTTTGTCCCGGTATTATTTTTTTCCTCCCTGATAGCCGGCCGCGAAATAAGCCGCCTTTACGCGCTGGCCTGGGCGCTTTTCACCGCCGGGACCGCCTATGCCATAGCCTCCACCGGCAGGGTCTCCTTTTACCGCAGGATCTTCTTCTCCGCTTCGGCGCTGGCTTTTTTAGTCCACTTCAAATTAAGCCTTCTCAATAAAGTTTTCGAACCTTCCTGTTTTGCCGATACGCCTTTCTGCCATATAGCCATGGCGCCGTATTTCCTTAATTACCTTTATCAGCAGTACCTGGCCCTTATGAGCGGCGGCTGGAAGCTCTGGGGCCCGCTTTCCCTGGGCGCGGCCTGGCTGTTCGTGACCATAAGCATAGGCCGGGGCTGGTGCGCCTGGGCCTGCTTCTACGGCGGCATCGACGACGGGCTCAGCGCCCTGCCCCGGCGCCCGCTCCTGAAATTAGGCCGCTGGGCTTTAAAGGCGAGGGAGCTGCCCGCCGCGCTGCTGGTTTTTATGATGCTGGTCTCGCTGGCCTATATGCTCCCTGTTTACTGCCTCTGGCTCTGCCCGTTCAAACTGACCGGGGCTTTCCTCGACCAGGAGGGCTGCCTGAAGGGCGCGCAGTACGGCCTCATGTTCTTCGCCCTCGCCGCGCTGGTCCTGGGGCCGCTCCTGACGAAGAAAAGGCTCTTCTGCTCTTTCCTGTGCCCCTTCGCCGCCTGGCAGGCTTTCTGGGGCCGGCTTAACCCTTTCAGAATTTCTATCGACGAGAGGAATTGCACCGGCTGCCGCAGCTGCGCCACCGCCTGCCCCATGTCGGCTATAAGCTGCGCGCCGGGAGGCAAGGCCGAGATCCTGGCCTACTGCAACCTCTGCGGCCAATGTCTTGAGGCCTGTCCCGGGCGCTGCCATAAATACACGGTTTTTGGCCTTGAGCTGCCGGCCCTTAAAGGAAATATGGGGCGGCTTGTTTCAGCCGAACACTTCTTTGTCTTTTCGGCGCTTACCGTCGGGGCGGTCTTCGCTTCACTTTGGGCGCCGGCCGCGCTCAGGGATGTCGTAAAACTATGGGGAGCGCCGTGAGCCGTTTCAGCGTTCGCGGTTAATTCTATGCCCGCACTCTTTTCGGAAGGTTTCCTGCTCGGTCTTTCGACGGGCTTCTATTGTCTGTCCGCCTGCCTGCCGCTGCTGGCGCCCTACCTTATGGCGGAAGGAAAAGCCGTCTGGGAATTCAACTTCCATATTTTCCTGCAGTTCCTGGGCGGGCGTTTTCTCGCCTATATGCTTTTCGCTTTGCTGGCCTCCCTCGCGGGCAAGGCCGGGCAATACGCCCTGCCGCTCTGGCTGCTGCCGGCCTCCATGGCGGCCTGCGGCCTGCTGATGGTTTTTTTCGCGGCCGCCAGGGTTTCAGGCGGGAGGGGGCCCTGTCTCCTGAAAAAAGATCTGAACCCTTTTTTTAAGCGCCTGCCTGTGGCCCTTGGTTTTGTGACCGGCATAAGCATCTGCCCGCCTTTCGCCGCCGGCTTCATCCGGCTTCTGGAAATGGCGGATGTCCTGAAGGGCTTCGCGTATTTCGGCGGCTTTTTCGGCGCCACTTCGCTGTTCATCTCTCCTGTCCTCCTCGGCACGCCCTGGCTGGGCAGCCGCGCCAATGAAATAGGCCGGCTGACGCTGCTGATAGCCGGCCTGTGGTACACCGTTCTCGGCCTTAAAGGCCTGCTTGTTTAGGTTCGCGTATTGACATTCGTCATAGGCCCTAAGGCCTAGGCCGGTCTGGGCCTTTCGGCCTTGCCGGATTTCCACTTTTAACTATATACTTAATACACATTGACTATAGTCAAACTCGGTCCGGTAGCGTTTCAAGGAATACAACATGAAGAAACTTCTTATCTCCTTCGCTTTACTGAATCTTTTAGCGTATGCCGCGTCCGCGGGGGAAACCTCCTCCTCCGGGAATATTTCTTTTGACCAGCTTTTAAGCCATATCACTTCGGCCCCCGCCGAAACCGCCCCCATGCCCGAGCCCGCCGCCGAGAAAGCGGCTTTCGCGGCCGCGACGGAAGGCCGCTATTGGATAACCGTGAAGGCCGCCGACAGCCACGCCCGCACCCGCCTGCTTGAAGCCGGCTTCGATATCGTGGAGATAAATAAGGACAGCGTCTCCGGCATCGCCGGCCCCGAACTGCTGGCGGCTCTCTCTTCCAAATCCTTCATGGTCCTGAGCCGCGTTCCCCTGGCCGTCCGCGCCAAGGACTTCCCCGCCGCCGACGCCGCCTACCACAACTTCAAGGAAACCGTCGATCTGCTCAAGCAGATGGCTGCGGCGAATCCTGACATAGCCTCGCTTTTTTCAATAGGAAAGACCACCGAGGGCCGCGATATCTGGTGCCTGCGCATCAATTCCAGCGCTAAAGGTGAGGCCGCCAGCGCCAAGCCCGGCGCGCTTTATATAGGCAACCACCACGCCCGCGAGCACCTGTCGAACGAAGTCCCGCTGCTGTTCGCCGCCTGGCTGTTCGATCATAAGAACGACGCCGACATAAAGAAATATATAAATACTCTCGATATTTATATAATTCCCATGCTTAACGCCGACGGCGCCGAGTACGACATCAAGACCGGCAGCTACCAGTACTACCGCAAGAACATGAGCCTGAACGCCGACAAGAGCCGGGGCGTGGACCTCAACCGGAATTACGATTCCTGGTTCTGCGAAGCCGGCGCTTCCACCTATCCCGGCGCCGACACTTACTGCGGCCCCAAAGCTTTTTCGGAGCCCGAGAGCCAGGCCGTGAAGAAATTTATCGAAGCCCGCAAGAATCTGAAGACGCATATAAGCTACCACTCTTACGCCAGCGAGATCCTTTACCCCTGGGGCGGCAGCGACGCGGATGTCCCCAACGAGAAGGATAAGCAGGTCTTTATAAAGGTGGGGGACGAGATGGGCAAGCTGACCGGCTACCTGTCCCATAAATCCAGCGAGATGTACGTGGCCACCGGCGACAGCTGCGACTGGGCCTACGCCTCCGGCGGCATCTTCGCCTTCACCTTCGAGCTGGAGGGCAGAAGCTTTTACCCCGGAGCCGCTATTCTCAGCAGCGCCGTAGCCAAGAATATCAAAGCGGCGGTGTACCTGCTGAGCGTCACCGATAACCCCTATAAGGTTTTACCCTAGTAACCAGTTATCATCGACCAGTAAAAAAGCCCGGGAAGTCCCGGGCTTTTTGTGGAATGAGCGCGGGCCGGTCATGGGGTTGCCCATTCCGCCGCGCAGGAACCGTTGCGCGGTTCCCCCCGAAGCGGGGCCCCCCTCCCCAAAGCGGCTC
>CAIQNV010000142.1 GCA_903873295.1 uncultured Elusimicrobia bacterium | reverse complement strand
TACCCGGCGCCGCTACAAGAGGGTCGGCCAAATACCCCCAAAAGGGGGTGGCCGATTTGCTTCAGAACGGTGGCCGATTTGGATCAGAATGGTGGCCGATTTGATTCAGAATGCCGGCCGAATTGGTTCAGAATATGCACTTATCCTGAAAACCGCATATCGGGCCGGGGGAGTTCCAGAGTGCGCGCAAGTATTGTATTATAACATAGCGGTTTATTTTTTCGCCCCTTCAGGGCCGCCCTGGATCTTTTGGCCCAGGGCGCCGTTCCGGCGCGAAAATATTCCGGTTAATGAGGAAGGATCATGAAAGTATTACTGGTTGAAGATAACGCGCTGACAAGGAACACCGTAACCGCCCTCCTGACAAAACTCGGGCACGAAGTCGTGGCCGAAGCGGAGAACGGCGAAAAAGCGGTTAAGTATTTCACGGAATTCAAACCCGACATTGTGTTCCTGGACATCATCATGCCCGGAAAATCCGGCATTGACGTGCTGCAGGACCTCCGGAACCTGGATCCGCTGGTGCGCGTGGTCGTCATCACCGCCATGGATCAGGACGACGTAGACCGCCGCCTTTACGATAAAGGCGTGCACGCGATACTGCGCAAGCCGTTCTGCCTCGAGGATTTTAAAGTATTGATGGACGAGCTGGGCGCGACGACCGGAGGGCCAAGCCGGAGATTCAGGGACATGGCCGCGGCCAGTATGGAGATGTGCATGACTAAATTGTCCAGCCTCTCCACCGGGACCTGGAACATGACCGGGATCCGCATGTCCCGGGGAAGCATGGACGAAGCCCTCCGCGGCCAGGCCCTCGCCTGCGCGTCCGGCTTCGCGGTGCATTTCAACGTGCCCTGCAAGCATCCCTTCGCGGCCATGATAATCTTCAACCCCGAAGATATCGAAACCATCTCCCGCTGCTTCCTCGGTTTCTCTTTCCTCGAGCTGCCGGCCGCCACCCGATCGCAGGAGCTCCTGTTTTCCGAGCTCGCGAACATCATCCTGAACTCCGGCATTAACGCCTTATCGAACAAGCTTAAAAGCGATCATCTGCCTTCGGTGCCCAAATACGCGCAGGGAGGCACGCCGCTCCTGCTCGAAGCTCTTTGCGCCACTCTGGACGCCAGCCAGCGCTATTCCGTGGCCGCCATGACGATTAACCTGAATTGCGGAAAAGACGCGGCCCGCAGCGAGGTTCTTATCGCGATCCCGGAGATCCTCGACCAGGCTTTAGCCGCCGCCTAAGAGCCTGTCCTGGCTTGTTCCAGCGCCCCTAACACTTCCCCTACTTCTATAGAAGCCATCGACCCGCTGCCGCAGACATGTCTGTGCGGCCCGAAGCGGAACCCGAATTCGGCGGCCTTCCCTGCCTGCCCGAAAAGCCCGACCCCCGGAACGCGGAAAAGATCGGCGGCGTGAAGCAGACAGGAATCGACGCCGAGGAACAGGTCCGCCTGCCCCACCAGGGCCAGCGAGATAGCGAGCGGCAGGCCGCAGCAGGAGATCACATATTCCTTGTGCCGGCCCGTGTTCAGGCCATGCTCCCGCGCTCCGACGATAAAAACCACGAAATCTTCATGCCGCTCCAGGAACTCGTCGAGGACCCGGATAAGCCGGCCGGGGTCCCACATCTTGTCCGGCTTGGTGTCGGCGTGCACCGCCAGCACGCGCAGCGGCCCGGGAAATAAGGCGCGCAGCTTGCGGGCCATTTCAACGCCTTCGGGGGTAAGGGCCGGGGGCGCGGCGAAGTCCTCGATGCGCGCGGAGCCGCCGAGGGACCGCACCACGTCGAAGGCGAGGTCGGCCGAGTGCTTCCTGTTGTTCAGGCTCAGCGCTTTTTTGAAGGCCGGAGAGAACCCCACGGAGGCGGCCGGGGAAAGCCGCCGGAGCAGGCGGTCGACGCTGACCGAATGCCAGGGATTCAGCGACAGCAGCAGATCGCACTCCCCGACCGCGTCGGCGACCGCGTCGGCGTCGAAGAGCCGGCCCCCGCCGCCCAATTTAAAATCCGTCTCGATGAACCGGCACACCGCGAGTTCCCGGAAGAAGATGTCCGCGCAATGGGGCTGGCAGATCAGCGTCAGCTTCCCGGGAAACAGCGCGGCCAGCGCCCGCAGGGCCGGCAGGCTGAGCAGGTGGTCCCCGAAGCCGTTCCTGAACAGCGCGACCGGATGCTTCGCGTCAAGCGCGCGGGGATCGGACATTTGCATATCTCTTCATCTCAGGATATAATTCACTGGAAACCCAGGCGTTAACCGCGGCTTTGAGCCGGGAAAGCCGGCTGGAACAGGAGCTTGCGGGCCGATTCTATTATTTCGTCCGAAGAAATTTTATCGAGGCAGTGAGTTTTTTCCGGGCACGGGGAGCGATAAACTTCGCTCCGTTCCCTGGCGACGGTGCTCATGATGCATTTGCCGGAGGAACAGCCTTCGGGCGCGCTGAGCCGCTTATGCTCCGGGTACCCGTACACCCCGGCCGAAGTCGGCCCCCAGAGAGTTATCGCGGGGGTTCCCGTCAGATGCGCGGCATGCGCCAGGAAATTATCGCCGGCGATAAGCAGATCCGCTCTTTTGAGCAGCAGGACCGCCTCTTTGGGCGAGCTCAGGCCGCACAGCGAATAAGCGTGTTTTATCTTCCGGTCGGAGGCTTGCCCGAACTGGAGCACAAGCGCGCCCATTTCATGCAGCGCCGCGGCCACCCGCTCCCATTTTTCGAACGGCAGCATTTTCCGCGGAGATTCGCTCGTCGGAGCGAGGACGGCGGTTTTTTTCCCCCACGGTATCAGGGAAGCCAGCAGCTTGTCGGAAACACCGTCCAGGGGCAGATAAAAATTCTCAGGCACGGGCAGGGCCAGGCCGAACATTTTCCCGAGCATCTGGAACGCGCGGGGGATCTCGCCCGAATTGAATTCGGCGCGCTCCCAATACGCCGTGGACAGCCTTTCGGCGCCTTTCGGGAAAAAATCTATCTCCGCTATCGCCGGGTGCCCGGCCAGCATCTCGGCGTATCTGGCCCGCCTTATCAGGTTGCACCGGAACCCGCGCTGGTCATGCGCCATTTTAAGGACGCTGGAATACATCAGCACGTCGCCCAGCCCGCCGACGGGGTTCAGCCACGGGAGCGGCCGCGTCTCAGTGTTCTTTTGGTTCATAGCGCAGCCCCGATACCGGCTCGAAATACTTCTCCAGAAAGAGCTTCCTGAACTCGCAGCCCCATTCGTACTTGTGGTGCGAGTCGCCATACACCTCATACGCGCCCAGCGGGCAGTCGCCGTGGCAGATCTCCCAGAACCGGCAGCCCTTGCACTCCCCGGTCTTCAGGACCGCGTCCCGCCCTATGAATTTGCGCCTCAGCTCATGGTCCATCACATCGTTCAGCGACATGTCCTTTATGTTCCCGTAGGAGACGATATGGCAATCCGCCGCCCGCCCGCAATGTGACGCCGAGCCGTCCGGCCCTATGTACATGTGGGAATAAGCGCAGTTCCCGGAAGTCGTGCACACCCGGGAAAGCGAGACGCCGGTGTACATATCGACATATTCCATGAAAGGCTGGATATGGTTGAATTTGTCCCGGCCCCGCCACCACAGCTTAAAGAACTCCCCCAGGAAATCGGCGAATTCGCCCGGGGTTATGGCAAGGCCGTGCACATCCTCGCCGGTGATGATGACCGGGTTCACCATCACGCTGCGGGCGTTGGAAAGGTTGGTGAGGAAATAATACAGCTCCGCGGCTTTAGGCAGGGACTTTTTTGTGGCCACATAAATATAGTTCCACCCGAAGCCGTGTTTTTCCAGCGAGGCGACCGCGTCCAGGAATTTTCCGGCGTAAGCGGCCGAGTCGCGCCCCGGCCCGAAACCGCGCACGTTCGGCACCGGCTCGAAACTGGTGCCGATATCCTTCACCCCGAGAGCGCGCAGGGGCTCGACGAACTCCTCCCCGAACAGCGTCAGGTTCGACTGGATCTTGTGGCGGATCCGGGAGGAATCCGCGCCGCAGTGCCGGGTCTGGATCTCCAGGGCTTTCCGGAAATAGTCGGGGCCCAGCATAAGCGGCTCGCCCCCGTGCCAAACCAGGTTTATTTTATTCTCGGGCTTCAGCGCGAGGAATTCCCCCATGCGCCGGAACACCAGTTCGAGCATTTCGTCGCTCATGTCCGGGGTAAGCGGCTTTGAGATCACGTCGCAATAAGCGCAGTTGGAATTGCAGCGCTCCGTAGGCTTGAAAATTATAGTGAGCTTCACTTACCGTTCCCCTTTTCTGAGGTTGACTTCGCGCGCCGCTTCCAGCAGGGCGGTCATGAAGTCTTTGCAGCCGCAGGCTTCCATTTTCTGTGCCGGGTTTTTCCTGGCGCAAACTTTATAACCGGGGCAGACGGAGCACCCCTCCAGCTTCATAAAAACGGAAAGCTCCCGCTTCCTGGCCGCGGCCGCCTGGGCCGCGACATCCAGGCCGGAAAGCCCGTCCAGCGTGCCGATATAGACCCGGTCCGCCAGCTCCCGCCGGCTGTTAGCGAGGTTCCCGGCCTCGTCGCAGTGGACGTACTTGCCCGCGCGCTCCAGGTACGCCTCGCAATAAGTGGAACTGCCGTGCTGCAGGTACGCGCTGGCGAAGGGCTCTATCGGCTCGTGGGGCATTTTCCCGTAGGCGTCATAATGCAGCAGTTCGCAGGCCGCGTCCCAGTCGGTATTTTCTCCGCGCAGGTCTAGCCCGGCCTTCACGCCCAGCGACGATAAAAGTCTTACGGCGACCGCGTTCCCGGGGGTCGCGGGGAAATAGAACCGCACCGGCGCTCCGGCGAACTCGTTTACCCGCACGGCGTAATCCAGGAAGCGGCCCGCGGTTTCCAGATACAGGCTTACCGGCGCGGATCTCGGCTGCAGGCCCGCCGGCAGCTCCAGTTTCGAAGTGCTGAGCAGGATGGCCGCCAGCTTGTTCTGGCTCTGCGCGGCGGCCGCGACCTCCCCAAGATCGTCGGATTCCTTTGCCTGAACGGCCAGATTGGCGTTCTTCACCTTACCGAACAATTCCCCGGAAAAGGGCAGGACTACCGTGATTTCTTGTGTCATGTCAGTTTTAGCGCGCGGATATTTCCTTCCTCGTCTATCTTCTTCAGGATATGCGCCGCGCACCCGCCGTGGCAAAGCTGTTTCTTCCGCCAGTCGCAGGCGTCGCACTCCGGGTATATCCCGCCCGCCTCCACCCGGCAGTTCCGCATCAATTGAGAAAAATGCTCGCCGGCCTGCTTGAGGGTGTCGAATTCATAAATGGACTTTTTATTTATCGCCGACAGTGGGAAGCAGGACCAGACCTGCATATCCGGCCCGATATCCAGCGGGAGCCCGCAGGAAAAATGAAGTTTTCCCCTGGCGGCTTTATGGAAGCGGCCCAGTTCTTCGTCGGTAAGCGCGCAAAGCGGAAAGCCGCAGTCCAGCGAGGGCACGACGTCCAGCTTGAGGAACTGCGGCAGAAAGCCCAGCAGGCGCTGCATCATGGCGCGCATATCTTCGGGACGGATGAACATATTGTCTTCGCGCAAGATCGGGTGCGTGATGCCCAGGCGGATATTACGCTTCAGGCCGTAGCGCAGTATATATTCGAACAGGAACTGCAGATCGAAGTCCAGCGTATAGATGTTGAAGCCCGGCGTTACGCTGCCGCCGAATTCCTGAAGGAAATCCTCCACGGCCGGAACTTCTTCCGGGGGTGATTTGGCGGGATCGTTGATATTGCAGAGGAAGGACAGCTTCTCTTTCGCCCGGGGGATGGTCTCGAACACCCGCCTGATATCGGCCTTTACCTTCGGGGCCATTATCCCGCTGGTGAAGACGGTAACAGAAAACCCCCGCGCGAGCGAATAGGCCGCAAAATCGGCGAAGGCGGGATGCAGGGTGGGCTCGCCGCCGAGGAAGCGCATTTCCATGCACTTATCCTCCTGCATTATGTCGGCCAGGTAAACGAGGTCTTCCCACGGCAGAAAAGCGCCGGGGTCCGCCCCGCCCATATGCTTCTTCGCGAAGCAGTACGGGCACGAGCGGACACAGCGCTGTGTTAACAGTATATTGGGCATTCAGAGGCCGCCCGGAGCGGACTACCTGGCTGCCGGCGGTGTGACGGTTTTTATTTCCGTTTTGCAATTACCTTTGGGACAGGGGTAACCGCTCTCTTTAAGATATTTGGCTTCCGCCTCGTATTTAGCGCAAGCCGCCCCGAAGGCGTCCGTGCCGTAAAGATGGAAGCAATCGGAGATGGCGGCCGACATGCAGCCTTCGGCGGGCTTGCCGACCCCGCTCAACTCGCTGCACACGCCCCAGTTCGCGACGAACCCGGGGGTTTTGGATCTTTGGTAGGCGGCGGCCAGTTCCGTCTCCCGCTTCGCGTCGTCCGTCCTGCCGAGCTTAAAGGCAAGCTCCGCGATATTCGGCCCTTTATCGGCCGCCTTCATTGTTATCGCGGCCGTCAGGTCCTTCAGCGCGTTCTTTTTGTCGCCTTTGCGGAAATAAGCTTCGCCGCGGTCTCCCAGTATCCACGTTTTCACGTTGGGATCTTTTGTCGTCCCGAGCGCCCGGGTGAACTGGCCGATCGCCGCGGCATAATCTCCGCGCAGGTAGCTGCTAGTGCCCATCGATTGCCTGCCCGCGTCGGTGTCCCAAATCCCCTGAGCGCGCAATTTGGCGTCTATCTCATCGGCCTGGCGCAGGACAGCCGCCTTCTCCGCCTTCGCCCTGTCTTCCGGGGAAACTTCCGGGAGAGGGGTCCTTTTGATGTTGCGGAGGTCCCCCATGGACTCCTGGATCTTATCTTCGGCGGAGTCGGCGTCCTTCTTGAATTTCTCTTCCGTGACGGTGTCTTCACCTCCGGAGGCAGGCTGCGCGGCAACCGCCGGTTTAGCGGCCGCCGGCGCGCTCCCGGCTACGGCCACTTTATCTTTGTTGTCGTTTTTCTCTTCGGCAGAAGCCGCGAGGACTAGGCCAAGGAACATGGGAATCAAAGCGAACACCGCAAGATGCGTGTTTTTCAGACTCATTATTTTATCTCCTCATTAAATTCTATCGCATTACTCACTGGTGGAACCGCTTGCGTATTCGTAAACGGTTTCCCTGTACGTCGAGGCGCAGTTATTATGGTAGGTTCCGCCGGCGTCTTTATAAGTCACGTTCTCCTGGCAATAGTACGTAATAACGCGGCCGTAGGTAACGTTCACGTTCCCTTTGGTGACCTGCAGGTCGGTCTGCTGCGAAGTGACCGCCGAGGCGAAGCTACCGTAAAAGACGGCGCGGGCGGCGCTGTCTATCATTATCAGCCCGGTCCCTACGCCTAAAGTTATTCTGGCGAGACGCTTCATAGCGTCCCTCCTGGTAAACTTCTTGTTTTCGGTGTCCATAGTTCCTCCCTCTCCGAGATGCCTTATCTTAATACTGGCAGAGAACGCTGCTCTGATTCCCAGATTATATACTACATCGCAATTCCGCGATTGTCAATCACCCTTGAATGCCGCGATGCGGCAGTCGGCGACGGAAGTGGCGGAGCTCCCTCCCGGGATTTAGCGCAAAGATAGCGGGATGGCAGAGAAAAGTCTTATAATATCAATGAAGTCGCCGACTTAGCTCAGCTGGTAGAGCAGCTGTTTTGTAAACAGCAGGTCATCGGTTCAAGTCCGATAGTCGGCTAAAGATTTACCTCCATGAAAAGCGCCTTATTTATGGCGCTTTTCTATTTATAAACTAAGACGAGCCTGTTTGAGCGATAAGCGATCAGCCGCCGGTTCAATTCCGGCCGTCGGCTGAATTTTTTACCCGCGCCGCCGGCTATTTGCTAAAATATTGCTTACGGCCTCTTCGTCTAGCGGTTAGGACGCCGCCCTCTCAAGGCGGAGATCACGGGTTCGAATCCCGTAGGGGCCGCCAAATTTTTGAAGTCCGCAGTCCGGCTGAATTGAGCCCCGCCCGCTCCCGCAGTTTCTGCGTTTCTGCCGCCGGGAAATTAAAATTTACTTTTATTTTTTTCCCGCCTAAAAGGAAGTTCGAACCGATTTTTTTCAATATTTGCAGGTTTTC
>CAIQNV010000141.1 GCA_903873295.1 uncultured Elusimicrobia bacterium | reverse complement strand
GTCCGGGCCGCAAGGGCGGAGGCGGTTTTCTGCGTAAGCAAAACCGCCGAGCCGGGACCGCGCAAAACCGCTATGCGGTTTATGCGTGGCTGGCCCCGCTTCGGGGGGAACCGCGCTGGGCTATGCCCGTGCCGTATCAAGAGCTATGCCATCAGACGGCCAACGGTTCCCGCGCGGCGGAATGGGCAACCCCATGGCCGGCCCGTACCAACGCTATCCCCATAAGCTCCTAAATTTCTCCACCGGCGCGCTCCCTCTAAAGGTCGACCCTCAGGCCATCCCAGGCGGCAAAGCACAATACTTTCGCCCCGCTCTTTTCAAGAAGGTCGCGGCAGTATTTCACATTGGCATCCATAATATCATCCGTATGTTCGGGGTCGTGATGAAAGATAGCCAGGCGCTTTACCTCCGCGGCCACCGCGAAAGCCGCCACGTCGTCATAGGTGCTGTGGCCCCAGCCCTTCTTGGAAAGATACTCTTTTTCGGTGTACTGCGCCTCCCGTATCAGCAGATCGCTGCCCCGCGCGAAGTCGGCGACGGCGGCGTCCTGGCGGCGCGACAACTCGTTCTCGCCCCCGAGCTTCCCGAAATTCTCATGGTCGCTGAGGTATGTGATAACTTTCCCCTGAGCCTCGATACGGAAACCTATGCAGACTCCGGGATGGTTCAGGTGCAGATAGGACACTTTTGCGACACATAGATCCACGACCCCCTCCAGCTCGATGAATTTCACTTTACCCCCCAGGCTTGAAAGCGGGACCGGAAAATAGTCCAGGGCCATGGAATCGCTGAAGAGGCTGCGCAGGCTGCTATGCGCCCCGCGCACGCTGTAAACGCTGAAAGTGTTCGCCGGATTGTACAGCGGGGTGAAGAAAGGGAAGCCCTGGATATGGTCCCAGTGCGTGTGCCCTACGAAGATATGGCCCTCCACGGGCCGGCCGGCGAACTCGGCGGAGAGCGCGCAGCCGAGCTCGCGCAGGCCGGTCCCGCAATCGAGTATCAGCGGGACATCGCCTATCCTGATTTCGGTGCAGGGGGTATTGCCGCCGTACCGCACCGTTTTCATGCCCGCCGTAGGGCAGGAGCCGCGCGTACCCCAGAAGCGCACATACACCGGCAGCGGCTTCCCGGGAGCCGGGCAGGAGGCGGCAGCGGAGGAGCGCTGGGCACTGGCCGGGCTGTCCGGCGCGGGACCGGCCGGCCGCGCAGAGGGAGCCCCGCCGTAAAGCAGGCTCCTGACTTTTTCCCGCAGCACCGCGATATTGTACGGTTTTACTATGTACTCATCGGCCCCGGCCTCCCCAGCCAGCGCTTTGTCAGCGGCGAACATCTTCGACGAAGCCACCATTACTTTCACCCCTGGTATTCCCTCCGGTCCCTTGAGGAGCTTGCATAGCTCGTAGCCGTGCATGCGCGGCATCATCAGGTCCGTGATCACCAGGTCCGGCTTCCATGCCCGGGCTTTTTCCCATCCGGCTATACCGTCCTCGGCTTCCATAACGGCGTACTCTTCGCAAAGCACCGTGTTGGTGAACCCCCTCACCATCTCATCGTCGTCCACCAGTAGCACGCGTTTTTTTGTATCAGCCATTTGAAATTCTCCTGATAAAACAAATAAAGCTTCCGCCGCTGCGGCGGCTTTTAAGACACGTCAGAGCCGCTCTTCCAGCACCGCCTTTATTTTCACGCGCAGAAGATAACCCATTATCAAAACCTGGGCCAGCGGCCCGGCGAGGTTGGCCGCCGCGCCTATACCGTCATTGGCGTAGGGCACAAAAGCCGCCACAAGCCGGGTCATTTTTGTAGGCAGAAGTATTATCATAGGCAGCGCGTAGGCCAGCGCCAGGCAAGCCAGCGCCATCATCTCCGGACGGCGGCTGGCCGAGAACCGGCACCATTGCAGGAACAGCAGGTCGCGCAGCAGAAAAAGCGGCAGTATGAAGTAGATGCGGCCGTCCGCCCCGCCGGCGGACGACAACAAACCCCAGACAAAATAAAGAGCCGCGGCTATCAGCAGCATGGAGGCAGCGCCTTTTATCCAGGCAGGGGCGTCGTCAAGCCGGCGCGCCGGGCTTCCGCCGGCCAGCCAGCGCCGCCAGTATTCCCGCCGCTCGCAGGAAAGGAAGGCCGCTATATAAGCGGCGAGCCCGGACAGGATAAGCGCGGTAAGCGGCGGCGCGCCGTTCCGCGTCGGGATGCAGTCAAAACCGGTCAGGTACCAGGCAAGAAAAAACAGAAAAGCGGGCAGCCGCCAGGCGCGGCGCCTCTCCAGCAGGTCCCGGCCTATCCGGTACCTAGCTCCGAGGAAAGCCCAGACGGCAAAGAGCAGGAAGCTCAGCGCAAGGAAAAAGATAACGGAGACCGGGCCCAGCTGCAGCCAGTAAAAAGAGACCGGCTCCGTGCCGGGCCGGCCCAGCGCTTGCGCATATCTGAAAGAAAAATTAAGGAAGCCGGTGCAGACCAGGCCGATCAGCGGGCCGGAAAGGTGCCCCATGCCGCTGCCGCCGGTATCGTCATAAGCGGAGGCCAGCAGCCCGGCCGCCATTGAAAGCAGCGCGAGAGACAGGCCCAGCGCGTACCTGCTGAAAAAAGCGCCGTAAACCTCCGGCGCGAGCAGGAGCGTCACTAAGGCCGCGGGCAGCAGGCAGACGAAAAGGAACCAGGCGAAAACCGGCGCCCCCAGGAATTTGCCGGCCGCCAGCTCGAAAGAGGAGCGCGGCGTCAGCCGCTGAAAATCCCAGGTGCGCTCGGCCCTTTCCTGCGTGACCGACCGGGCGGTGCACACCGCCCCGTAAAAGACCAGCATATTAAACTGCATAAAGGTCACCGCCGACAGATAGTCGGCCCAGGAGCCGGTGGTACGGGCCACCGAATAGCCGGTGGCGGCGCAAAGGGCCAGGGCCGCGGCCAGGCCTGAGATAAGCCTGACCCTGCCGGCTTCCTGCGCGCGGTAGCGGTAAATTTCCGGGAACATATCGGTAAGCGGGCTCATATTTTTTTCTCCAGCGAGGCGAGATAAGTGTCCTGAATGCCGCCGCCCTCCTCGCCGAAATGCAGCACTTTTACGCCGCCGTCCAGCAGGCGCTTTAAGATGCCGGCCAGCTCCTCTTCGCCGCCGGAGAAATCGAAGAACACGCTGCCGCCTTCCGCGGCCGGGCTCTCCAGGCCCGCCGCGCGCAGCAGCGCCAGCGCTCCCTCCTGGCCGCCGGCGGCCCTCACGCGCACCCGGCGCTTTTTCACAATGGAGGCCCTCACCTCCGCCAGGCCGCCGCAGGCCACCAGGCCCCCCTCGCGCAGTATGGCCACGTGGGTGCAATAATCCTCCAGCTCGGTAAGTATATGCGAAGACACTATCAGCGTTTTCCCCGCCCGCGCCATCCGCGTAAAGAGCTTCTGGAGATCGTGCCTGGACTCCGGGTCGAGGCCGGAGGCCGGCTCGTCGAGCAGCAGCAGCGGCGGCTCGTGCAGCAGCGTGCGGCCTATGGCGAGGCGCTGCCGCATGCCGCGCGAAAGCGCCTGCACCCGCGCGCCGCCCTTCTCCGCCAGGTCCACGTCGCACAGCGTCCGGGAGATCACGTTTTCCCGGCGGCCGCGCGGCACGCCGTAGGCCCTGGCGAAATATTCCAGGTATTGCGCCACGGTCAGCTCCTCGTAGAGGCCGAAGAAATCGGGCAGGAAGCCCACCGAGGAATGCACCCCGCGCGGGTTTTCGTTTATGTCCACGCCGTTCACCAGGGCGGTGCCGCGCGTCGGCTCCAGCACGGCCGAGAGCATTTTAAGCAGCGTGCTCTTGCCGGCGCCGTTAGGCCCCACCAGCGCCATCACGGCGCCCCGCGGCACGGAAAGATCCATATCCTTAACGGCCACCACTTCGCCGTATTCCCGCCTGAGGCCGGAGGTGCGCACCATTTCGTCTTTCATTTTTTCCTTTGACCTTTGCGACTTAAATATACCAAATTAAACTGTTTTTGTCCGAGGGGAAGGGCTTTGCTATAATTTAACCAAGGACAGATATTTCCCCGGAGGACAAATGACCACTGCACAGAACGCGCCTTTGACTACTTTCGCCGAGCCCACGCCGATGGGCCTCATCGGCCTGGCTATCGGCTGCGCCGCGCTCACGCCGATAGCGCTGGGCCTGACGCTGACTCCGGCCGCTTTCAGGACGGCGGCTATGCTTTGTCTGCTGTTCGGCGGGGGCTGCCAGTTCCTGGCCGGGGTGATGAGCCTGGCCAACAAGAACCTCTACGGCGGCACGCTGTTCACGACCTTCGCCTTCAACTGGGTCATGAACTGGTGGATACTCACCTCCATAGCGGGCGGCGTTATGCCCGACCATGCCATTCTGCTTTCCGCGGACATCTGTTTCTTTATTATCTTCGCCGCGATGACTTACGGTTTCGGCTTTTTCAGCGGCCTGCTTTTCCTTTTTCTGCTGATCATAGACCTGATGTACGCGTTTAAAATAGTAGCCGGCGTCGCCGGCACCACCGCCCTGGCCCTGCCCATAGCCGCGCTGACCATGATACTGGGCCTGGCGGCGCTGTGGATAGCCTTCGCGCTGCTGCTGAACCCGGTGACCGGCCGCCACTTGTTCTGGTTCCCCGGCCCGGTCTTTCGCGCCGGGTCTTCGGGAAAATGAGCGGTCCCGAAGCCGTCGGGAGCGGCAGGCTGGACGCCTTCCTTCAGGACCTGTCCGGAAAGCTTGACCTTTCCAGGGCCTGCGTCTCCATCGTGGACCTCCTTAACCCCGGGGCGCCGGAGCGCGGCGGCTGGCGCGACACCGAAATAAAGCCCGTCGCCAGCGTGATAAAACTATGCCTTCTGGCCGGCGCGTATAATGCCGTGAGCGGCGGCGTTTCCTTCGAAGCCAAAATAAAGATAACCGACAATAACCTGACCGGCACCTGGAATCCGGAAGTGGACGGGATACGCGATCCCAACCCGCCTGTAAGGCCGGGCGAGCTTTGGACGCTGGGGAAACTGACCGAGGTGATGATACGCCGCAGCGATAACGTGGCCACCAACACGCTGATAGATTTCCTGGGCAGGAAAAAGGTGACGGATTTCGTGCAGAGCGCGGGCCTTGCCTCCACGCAGCTGCGCCACAAGCTTTCCAGCGGCACGGATGTGGACGATCCCGACGCCACCGGTTATAACCAGATGCCGGCGCGGGACGCCGCCGCGCTGCTGACGCTGATAGCGCAGAAAAAGCTGGTAAGCCCCGCGGCCTCCGAAGCCATGTACGCCACGCTGGCCGGCCAGTTGGACAGGGAACTTATAGCGGAAGCCCTGCCCGGCGACGCCGTCTACGCCGGAAAAACCGGCGAACTGTCCGCCGCCAGGAACGACGCCGCCATTATAAGGGCCCCGGGCCGCGAATATGTGCTGGTGGTCTACACCCAGCTGCCGGGCCCGCAGGGCAAGCCGCTGATACAGGCCATAGCCAGAGCCGCTGACGAATTCCTCAAAAACAGTCAATAGCCGCCCGTCTCCGACCTTCCGCCGCCGGCAAAACTTAAAGGATCAGCGGGCGCCTGCACCGCGAGCCAGGAGATGCATATTGCCCGGCAAACTAGCATTAAATCGATCATATGCCCGCTTTTCATAAATAGGCTCCGCCGCCTTTTCCGGGATCAGGTAACCGTGTGGAACTCTTTCGGATACTCGATCGTTCCCTTGACGCCGTTCAAGGCGCCCGGGACAAGTTCCAGCGCCATGAACACTTCGTCCGGCGCCTCGAACGGCAGCTTCAAACCTTTCTCTCCGGCCTTAACAAAACCGAAGCGCGGATAATACTCGGGGTGGCCGACCACCACGATTATTTTGTGTCCCGATCTTTTGCATTCGTTCAGCCCGTATTTTACCAGCTCTGAACCTATGCCCTGGTTTTGGCAGTCCGGCAGGACGGCCATCGGGGCCAGCGCCAGCGCCGGCGCCGCGCTGTTCAGGTCCTTAATTCTGACCGGTGAGAAGAGAATATGCCCCACCACTTTCCCGCCTTTTTCCGCGACCAGCGAAAGCCCCGGGATGAACCCGTCAGACTCGCGCAGCGCGTCCACCAGCTTGGACTCGCTTTTCCCCCTGAAAGCCTTTTTATTAAGCTTTCGCACAGCGTCAAAATCCTTCACGGTCTCAGCTCTTATTATCAACATTTCAGCAGTATCAGCCATATATTATTCCTTATCGCCAGCCGCGGCATTATGCGTTTCAGCCGCTTTTCCGTATGCAGCGGCCGCTTTCTCCGCCTTCCCCACGTTCCCGGCCATGCCGCGCAGATAATTGCCCGGCGCGTTAAGAGTGTTTCCCAGAGCGCTGTCCGTAGAAACGCCCACCTGCGCGGCGGCGTCAAGCTGCCCCGCGGGCGCGGCCCCCGCCTGTTCCGCCGGTTTTTTACCGCAGGCGCACATGGCTAGCGCCGCGCAAACTACTGAAACGATCCTGTAATCAGACATGATTCCTCCCGCTATAGTATCCGCATCCCTAAGATCAGCCGGTGCATAGACTACGGCGTTACCAGGGCCTTATAAGACTCGCTGCCCAGCGCGGCCAGGTTGTCGAAGAACCTGTGGGCGCCGGGCACATAGTGCAGCACCGCCCAGACCAGCGCGGTCCATAGAATTATATTGAATAATATCCGCATCGTCATCCAGCCGTACCGGCCGCCGCAGCAGGGCGCCCCGTCGGGGCAGCAGCAGGCCCCGCGCCGGGTCAGTCTTAAAGGCACCACCACCAGCGCGTAAAGACAGGACCAGCCGAGCAGCGCCAGCCACAAAGGCGTCCCCGCCGGCACGTTCCAGCCGAAAGCCGCTCCGCCGCTGATAATGCCGGAGAGACCCACCACCCAGGCCAGCGACACCGCCGCACCCGCCAGCACCAGCAGCAGGGAGAAAGGGCTGAATCTGCCGTGCGGGTACACATAGTTGCGGCGCTCGCGCCGTTCCTGGCGCATTTTCCGGGCGGTTTCGCGCAGCAGGGAGCGCCAGTTGTGGCCCCCGGCCAGTTTTTCGTAATGCCCTTTAGCCTGGTCCACCCACTCTTTGGCGGTGAACGGGTCGCCGTAAGCCGCCGCGCGCTGTTCTTCGGTGCGCGCCCTCGGCATGATGAAAGCGAGGATTATATAGATCAGCACCCAGCTGCCGCTGGTGAACAGCGTTAGCAGCGCGAAGATTATCCTTACAACTACGGGGTCGAGGCTGAAGTAGGCCGCCAGGCCGGCGCAGACGCCTGTGAAGAAGCCCTCTTCCTTAAGCCTGTAAAGGCGCTTTACGCCGGCGGACCTGGCCGCTTTAGGCTGTTCTTCGGCCTTGGCCTCTCCCCCCGCGGAACTCTCCACCGGGCCCATTTCTTTAAGCAGCGCGTCCATTTCCGGCTCCGTCACTACGTTCTTGGGCGGGGACAGGAAGCGCTCGCACTTTTCGGCCAGCGCCTGCTCCAGGTCGGAGAGTATCTCGGCCCTGCCGGGGTCGGCGGCCAGGCGCCTTGCGGCCTCGTCCAGGTAGGCGCGCAGGTTATTGTGGGCGCCTTCCTCCAGTTGGTAAGCCTTGCCGCTTAAATTCACAGTTATTACTTTGTTCATATTATTCTCCCAGCTTGTCTATGGTCGTGCCCAGTTTATTCCAATAATCCATCAGGTTATCCAGCTGCAGTTTGCCTTTGTGTGTGAGGCTATAGTATTTGCGCGGCGGCCCCCCCGCCGACTCTACCCACCCGTAAGAGACGAGGTTCTCCAGGCACAGGCGGCTGAGCAGCGGGTACAGCGTTCCTTCCTGCGTGGCGAACTCCGTGGAGGACAGCTCGCTTAAGATGTCGGCCGCGTAGACCTTGCGCCGGCTGATGAGCCGCAGCACCGCCAGCTCCAGCAATCCCTTCTTTATGGCCGCGAATTTACTTTCTTTGTTCATATGTAGAATTATCCAGACAGCTACCTTTCCTCATAATAGTACCTTATCCGGAAACTCTTGTCAACGTATTCTTTACCCGTCGTTAAATTCTTTTCGCGGACGCGGGGCGGCACGGCAAAACAGCCCGCACCACAGTTTCCCCGCTTCTAGCCCCGCCTCTCGCCGCACAACAAAACCGCCGGGCTTCCCCGGCGGTTTTGTTGCCTGCTGAACGAATTTAGTTTATTTGCGGAAATCCTGGGACTTTTTCCCTATTTAATTCGCTACTAAAAGGCTTTTTCCTTTTTTCCTATGGGGAGACGCGGCGGGCTGCGGCGCTATCAGGTCCGCGAGCACGCGCGCGGCCTCCTCTAGCACGAAATCCCCGGCGGGGGGCGCGCGGGCGTAACCGGCCCCCTCTACCGCGGAGGTGGAAACCGCTATGCCCGCGGCGGCGGCGCCCGGGGACGTCACCGGGGCGGAAACGGCCGCCGTGGAAACAGCCGGCACCGGGACGGAAGCGCCCGGCGAAGTCCCGGTGGAGCGGGAGACCACCATCGCCGCGGTCGAATTGAGCACCAGGGGCTTTCCCGAATCGATATCCTGCAAAGTAATATCGGTGATGGACAGGGGCGGGACCTTGCGCGCGGCGCGTTCCTTGTTCCGCCCGGCCTTCCGGGCCTCATCCACCTTGCGTTCGGCCAGGCGCCTGGCGTAGTTGAGGGAAACGGTCTTATCTTTCTTGCGCTCGAGGTAAAGCGCGATGTCCTGCCTCACGAACTTAAACTCGGACGAGGCCGCTACTCTTTCCGCCGAGGCCGCCCGCAGCCGGGCTATCTCCGGCGGGGTTACGCCGCCGCTGCCTTTATAGGAAGCCGGGGGGAGCTGGTCGTAGGCCAGGGCGTTGGGCAGCGAAGACTCGGTCACGTCCAGGTAGTCGTCCAGTGACGGGAGCACGACGTCCGGTTCCACGCCCAGATTCTGGGTGGAACCGCCGGAAACCCGGTAGAATTTCTGAATGGTCAGCCTCACCCCTCCCGCCTTGTACTGGCTCAGGGACGCCGGCATGTACTGGTCCAGGTCCACCACGGTCTGCACCGTACCCTTGCCGAAGGTGCTTTTCTCACCCACCAGCACGGCGCGCCGGTAATCCTTAAGCGCGGCGGAAACTATTTCCGAAGCCGAGGCCGAAAAGCGCGAATCGAGCACCACCATAGGCCCGGCGTAATCAGACCCGGTCCCGGGAGCGCTTAAAACGCGGACCTTGCCGAGGGAGTCCCGCACCTGCACCACCGGCCCGCCGCCGGTAAAAAGCCCGGTCAGGCCCAGGGCTTCCTCCAGAGAGCCCCCGCCGTTGTCCCGCAGGTCAAGGATGACGCCCGCCACGTTCTGCAGTTTTAAATAATCCAGCAGGATCCTGACGTCGCGCGTGGTGCTCTCGCCTCCCGAGGGACCGACCTTGGCGTAAAACGACGGGAGCTTAATGACGCCCAGCCGCAGGTCGCGGCCGCCCTTCCCCGGCACGAGGACGATCTGGGCCCTGGCCTGCTGGTCCCGGAGCAGGATCTTGTCGCGCACCAGCGTTACGAGAACGCGGACCGTGGGGTCCAGCGCGTCGGCTGGAATCAGCCTCAGGCGGACAACGGTCCCTTTCTCTCCCCTGATGAGCTTGACCAGACGGTCTAGCCTCATGCCAGGGGCCTCTACGAAGGGACCGTCGATTCCCTGCGCCACGGCCTCTATGCGGTCATTGGGATGGAACGCATTGCTTTTTTCCGCCGGGCCGCCCGGGACTATGGAAAGGATCTTGGCGTAGCCCTCCTCCGTCTGAAGGGTCACTCCGATGCCCACCAGGGAAATGCCCAGGCTGATATCGAAATTCTCCTCCGTCTGGGCGGCCATATATTCGCTGTGCGGGTCGTAGCTGCCGGCCAGGGCCGTAAGATAGCTCTGAAGCACGTCCACCGAGTCCAGCTCCTTGTAGTTGTCCAGGAGCCGGTCATAGTTCTTCTGCACGTCCCTGGCCTGATCCTGCGGCTTGGCGGCGTCGAGCTTTTGCTGGAGAAAGTCGAATTCTATCCTTTTGCGCCAAAGCCCGCGCGCCGCGGCCTCGTCGGCCGGCCAGGAGGCCTCGCGCCGGTCCGCCAGCATGGTCTCGTCGGAAGTGAAAGTGAAGGTCGAGCGGACCAGCTCGTGCGTCCAGCCGACCCGCTCCCGGAAGCGCGTCATGAACCGGTTAAAGATGAAGTAGGCCGGCTCCACGTCGCCGCCCTTCAGGCGCGGGGCCAGGCCGGAGCCGAAGCGGGAGTTGAATTCCTCGATATCGGAGGCGATAAAAAAGAGGTGGTGCGGATCGTACATCCGCAGGTAAAGCCGCAGCAGCTCACGGGAAGTCCCGGCGGTAACGGGTTTGCGGGCGTAGTGGCCCTCCTCCAGGATGCGCGCCACAAGCTGGGCGGTGGCGGGCGCCGCGGGCGCCGCTTCCACTGTACCGGTGGAAACCGCGGCGCAGGGGCCCGCCGCCAACGCAATAAAAATAAATAAAGAAAATGAGAATTTAAAACGTGATATCATGCCTGACCAGCCAGAGCGAAGCTACGCAAGTAATATCTGATATTTTACCCTATTTCCGCCGGTCCGGAGATAAATTAAGCCGCGGGCTTAGCTGTAGGCTTTTCCGTTAAGCCGCCGCTCCTGGGCCGGATAGGCGGGCCGCGCTGGTTCTTTGGCCTCAGGTAAGTCTTCTCCGGACTGTGTAAACTTATAAGTGTGAGAAACTTGCCGGGCGCTGGAGACTATAATGAAACTATCCTTGTTCTTGCTGGCTATATCCTTAACTTTCCCCTCTTTGACCGCGGCGCAGGTTGAGGAATCAAAGGCTTACCGGGTAGCTTTTTCAGGTTTTGCCTACGTTCCCGCCGAAATACCCGGCGGGCTTTACGCCTGTCAGAGCAAAATTATGGCCGGCATAAAAAATCCCGGCGTTCTCAATATCGCCGTGGCTTTCGGCTACAGCGATCTCGCCGACGAACATTTTGACCTTACTACGGACGCCATGACCATGGACACCGTAATTTTCAATATGACCAATCCCTGTGTTTATAAGGGCCAGGGATTTTGCGCGTTCAAATTAGCTGAAGGGAAAGAACATCAGGTTAACCGCTACACCCGGGAGCTGATCACTGCCGGCGGAAAACTTACCGTAAACATCTATACCATCAACAGCAGCTACAGCAACGGCAACTCCGACAACACGGGCAAATACAAAGACCTGCAAAATGAGCAGACCAGGACCGCCCGGGATTTCTACGGCTGGGCCCTGCAGAACGCGGATATAGTGTTGTATGAAGGCCATTCGCGGGACGGCGGCGGCCCTGATTTTGGCCCGCCGCGGCTTAACGGCTCCGGGACAGTGGATTACCCCTGGTACCACGCCAATAGACCCGGCCTGAAATTTTTACTGTCCGCCCTCGATCTGGCACAAAGAAAACCCTTGGACCTGGGCTTATACAGCTGCGCGTCGCGGATTCATTTTCTCGACTCTCTGGAACGGCATGCTTCCGATTCAAAACTGATCCTGAGCACCAAGGTGGTGGAAGGCGGAAAAACCAAAGCGGCCCTGCTGCGGACGCTTGAGTCCGCTCTTAATTTTGAATGTGACCCGGATCTGAGGGCAAGGCTCAGCGACACATCCTTCGTGATAAATTAGGAATTGCGGTAATTCCCGGCTTAGCCGCCGGCCGGGGCGGGGTCCGGCGCCTTCCGCTGCCGTCTATTTCCTATAATATAAGGAACACCATGAATGAGACCGCCCGCAGGCGCACCTTCGCCATAATTTCCCACCCCGACGCCGGCAAGACCACGCTTACCGAGAAGCTGCTGCTTTACGGCGGCGCCCTGCACCTGGCGGGCACCGTTACGGCCCGCAAGAACCAGCGCGCCACGGCCTCGGACTGGATGGAGCTGGAAAAGAAGCGCGGCATTTCCATCAGCTCCACCGTGCTGCAGTTCGACTATAACGGCTACCGCATTAACCTGCTGGACACGCCGGGCCACCGCGACTTTTCCGAGGACACCTATCGCGTGCTGACCGCCGTGGACGCGGCCATCATGGTGATAGACGCGGGCAAGGGCATAGAGGCCCAGACGCTGAAGCTGTTCGAGGTCTGCCGCCGCCGCCACATTCCTATTTTCACTTTCATGAACAAGATGGACCGCCCTTCCCGCGAGCCGCTCGAGCTGATAGACGAGCTTGAAAAAGTGCTGGGCCTGAAGCCTTTCCCGGTGAACTGGCCGATGGGCAGCGGCAAGGATTTCCGCGGCGTCTACGACCGCCTCACGAAGCAGGCGCACATGTTCGAGCGCACCCCCGGCGGCGCTTTCAGGGCCCCGGTGGAGGTCAGCGACATAAACGACCGCCACATCAAGGATAAGATGGAGGCGGTCAGCTACAGGAATTTTATTGAAGAGGTGGGCATGCTGGACCTGGCCGGCACGGAATATTTCGCGGAAGAAGTGCTGGCGGGCGAGACCACGCCGGTCTTCTTCGGCAGCGCGGTCAACAATTTCGGCATCCAGCTTATGCTGGACGGCTTCGTGGAGCATTCCGCCCCGCCGGGCCCGCGCGACGCGTCCATGGGCTCCATCAGCCCGGATTTCCCCGCCTTCTCCGGCTTCATTTTCAAGATACAGGGCAACATGAACCCGCGCCACCGCGACAAGGTGGCCTTCGTGCGGGTCTGCTCGGGCAAGTTCACCCGCGACATGACCGTGCACCATTCAGGCACGGGGAAAAAAGTGCGGCTTTCTAATTCCAACAAGCTTTTCGGCCAGGAGCGGGAGACGGTGGACGAGGCCTGGCCGGGCGATATCGTGGGCCTTGTCGGGCACCAGGAATTCCAGATAGGCGACACGCTGACCGAGAACCCCGCCGTGGTTTTCGACGAGATCCCGCGTTTCCCGCCGGAATGTTTCACCTACCTCTACAATCCGGTGCCTTCCAAATTCAAGCCTTTCAGGACGGGGCTCGAGCAGCTTATCCTCGAAGGCGTCGTGCAGCAGTTTACCGTGAAGGACGCGCCCTCCTCCACCCCGCTGTTGGCGGCCGTGGGGCCGCTGCAGTTCGAGGTGACGCAATACAGGCTGGAGGCGGAATACGGCGTGCAGTCCAAGCTTGAGCCCGCGCCCTGGCAGTTCGTGCGCTGGCTGGACAAGGAAGGGGCTGACCTCCTGGCCGGCGGCGGGGTGCATCTGGCCGAAAATGTGCGGCTGGGCTCCGATCCCGCCGGAAACCCCGTTATTTTTTTTCCCACCCCTTGGGCGCTGAAATATTTCAGCGATACCAACAAAAAAATTACCCTGTACGAATTGGCTCAGCAGACAAAATAAAAAGGCTCCTGCTGCCTTTTTAAGTACAGAATTAAACCTCAAAAGGCTCCTGCTGCCTTTTTTTAAAGGAGTAGTGTATAAAAACTATTATCTTGGCTTTTCTGCTGACGTTCTTTTGCGCGGGCGCGCATGCCGAAGTGCGGCTGGCGCGTCTTTTCACCGATCATCTGGTGCTGCAGAGGAACCGGCCTATACGCCTCTGGGGCCGGGCCCGGCCGGGAGAGAAGATCCAGGTTGCGCTCAACGGGCAGGCCGCCGGGGCCGTCGCCGATGAGCAGGGCGGCTGGCGCGCGGAATTAAAGGCCGAACCCGCCGGAGGGCCTTATGACTTAACGGTCAAGGGCGATAATGTCCTGACCCTCGCGGATGTGGTGGTAGGCGAGGTATGGCTGGCGAGCGGGCAATCCAACATGGAATTGTCGGTAGCGGAGTCAAGCGACGCGGCCGTGGAAGTGGCGCGATCCGGTTTTCCGCTTATCCGTCATTTTAAGGTGCCTAAGGCGCTGGCGTACCAGCCGGCCGCCGATCTCGGCGAGGAATCGGGCTGGAAGGTCAGCGGTCCCGGGAACACCGGCAGTTTTTCTGCGGCGGGATATTTTTTCGCGCGGAAGATCCATCAGGAAACTGGGGTGCCGGTCGGAATTCTTAACGCCTCGTGGGGCGGCTCAAATCTGGAGACCTGGCTCAGCCCTGAAGCGTTTCTCGCGGACCCTGAATTAAATACGGAGCCGATACCGGCCGACTTAGCTTCCTTTCAGGCAAGGAACAGGGACCGGGTTAAAGCAATGCTTGCTAAATGGCAGCCCGGATCGGAGCCGGCGGGGCCGGAAGCCGCCGCCGCCTGGAAGGAAACGGAGCTGGACGACAGCTCGTGGCCGTCGCTTCATGCGCCGCAATATTGGGAAGAACAGGGCCTAGAAGGTTTTGACGGAATTGTGTGGTACCGGCGCGCGGTTTATCTGACGAAGGAGCAGGCGGGCTCGGAAGCTGTGCTGCAGCCGGGCAGGATAGATGACTGCGACGAAACTTATCTTAACGGCACGCGCCTGGGCGGCGAATGCAGTTGGGATAAGATCAGGCGTTATGAGGTGCCGCCGAACCTGCTGAAACCCGGCAAGAACATTATAGCCATCAGAGTGACGGACACCGGCGGTGGCGGCGGTTTGCACGGCGATGCCGGCATTCTTGCGCTGCAGCTTGGCGCCGCGTCCGTTTCGCTGGCGGGGGAGTGGAAAGCGCGGGTGGAAAGCTTTCCGGACAAGAAACTCCCCGCGCCCAATGACCTGCCCTCTCTTGCGTTCAACGGGATGCTGCGCCCTATAGCGGATTTCCCGGTCAGAGGCGTCTTGTGGTATCAGGGGGAGAGCAATGTCGAGCGCGCCGCCCAGTACGTCCGGACCTTCCCCCTGCTCATTGAAGATATCCGTAAGCAATGGAAGCAGCCCGGCCTGCCGTTTTATTTTGTGCAGCTGGCCTCTTTTCAGCCGCCGGAGCGCAACACTCTTAACGGCAGCGTCTGGGCCGAGCTGCGGGAGGCGCAGCGCCTGGCCCTGAAACTTCCCGGCACCGGCATGGCGGTCGCCACTGATATAGGCGACGCGAACAACATTCATCCCCGCAATAAGCAGGCGGTCGGCCTGCGGCTGGCGCTTCACGCGCTCAAAACCCAGTATGACAAAAAAGTGGTCGCCGGCGGACCGCTGTACAAAGAAATGCGCGTTCGCGGCAGCGAGATAGAGATCAGCTTTACCGATATAGGCGGCGGCCTGGTTCCGGCCGGCCGGAATGACTTGCGCGGTTTTGCCGTGGCGGATGAGAGCCGTAAATTTCTGCCGGCCCGCGCGCGGATAGACGGCGACAAGGTCATTGTATCCAACCCCGCCGTCACCGACCCGAAGGCTGTGCGTTATGGCTGGGTGGACAATCCCGGCGAAAACGATCTATTCAATCTTGAGGGCCTGCCCGCTTCGCCGTTCAGGACCGACGACTGGCCGCTGCGCACGGCGGGCGTAAAATATACTTATTGAACTGACCCTTCACTTGAGCGTATCCGAACGCGCGGCCTTAACTATTTTAATTAAGCCGCAGGTTCAATTAAATACCCTTGGAAAGGCTTCTGCAGACTTTCCCCGCAATAATTAAGTTATTAAGAACCGTCCCCACCCCCTATACCCGATAGGCCTAATATGGCACAGGTCCAATGCGTATATTTTTTAGTCCGCAGGCCCTTTAAGAGCTTCACCGCCGCAGCTATACTTTAAGTATGCAAAGAACCGACAGTTCCAGTTCCCGCAAAGTCAGCTGCCGCAATAAGCACAACCACCTTACCGGCCTCATTCTCCTCTCCGCTTTAGCCTGCGCGGCCTTCCCCTCTCCTTCCAGGGCGGGAAGCGCCCTTGGACAGCTTTCACTCGCTTCCGGAGGCCGGGAAGTTCCGGCCGCCGCCATACCGGCGCCGCTGCCTGACCGCTTCCCTACAGCTACGCACTCCATTTTCGGCACGGCTTTGGATTCCTCTTATAAAGCGGACTCAAAATACGGAGATTATTACCCTTTCGCCGGCGAGACTCCGGGCCCCACTGACCAGAATAATCAGCCGACCACAGTTTCCGGACTG